>JAFYUA010000223.1 GCA_017549745.1 Clostridia bacterium
CTGAGGTTACCCTGAGTCTGTGCATTCATTTTAAATCCGATTGTATAATCCTCAGCATATTGCTCGCCAATACGCAAATCAGCACTCTGTGCATTGGTATTAACATAGTCGGCTTCTGAATCATAAATCCAGTTATTGGTATATGCCATATTTAGGTAGCAACCATTGTTTTCAAGTTGTTTACCTACTTCTGATGTCATTTCAGAAAAGTCAGCTATCCACGGGCCAACTTCAGGTTCTGCATCATCGTCCGGCACTTCATCAACTTTTGAAACCGTATAACTACCGGGCTTGGCTTTAAAACAAATCACCTCTTCGCCTGATGAACTTACAGCATAAACATTTGTTCCATTTCCTGAAATATTCCATATGCCTTCTTCAACATCAGCTATTAAACATGTAACTTCATTATATCCATTTTCACGAACAGTCAAAGAAAAGTCCTCGGTTTGTGTGTTTGCATTTTCAGAAAACATAACCATTCTGTCCTTAACAGTAACTCCGACAAACCCACTCATAGATTCCTTGTACATAGGAAGCTCCGGCAGATTTTTGTCATTATCTGTCACATACATAGCATTAAGAAACACATCATTTTCAGATTCGTTTTCAGGTGATAGTTCTATACGCCAACTTCCTTTTTCGGAATGATTTGGACTTATATCAGAAACAGAGTAATTATTGCCATCAACCCAAAACTCTTTACCTTCTCCGCCTACTTTTTCGATGTTAAAGGCAGATGGCATAAGAGTTTTGTTTACAAGCTTGCCACCGTATCCGTTTTCTGTACGGGATATTACAGTGGTGTTTGCTTCTACCACAGGTTCTTCAATACTGTGAAGCAACCACTTTTTGTCAAATGTTTTATCAGACGATGTTACATTGTCGAAAACAACAAATGCAGCAGGATAATCCTCATCAAACAAATCAAGAAAAACCATTGAACGATTGTATGATTTTATCTTGTCAGAATATGCGGGGGAAAGGTCTGTTTTCAGATATGAAAAAGCAGGTGTTTGTGCATTGGGACCAATATATGTTCCTTTTGTATCTGCATAATGACAATCTTCCGACATCATATATTCATAATCTTTGGCATATAGTTGTTTATTAAATTTTTGTCCGCCATCATTTGCATATTCCTTGCCGCTGTATGCAGTGAATTTTTCATTTGGATCATAAACCGTGACCAGATTATGAGCAACCGTTCTTTTGTCATAATTCAAGCTATGTTCACTACCTGATTCATAGTAGCCCGAATCAATTGCAAGAGCACCTTTATAGTAGATCTGGAATGCTCCGGTATCAAGATGCATATGGTCACCTATATTTATTTCATTCGCTTTAAACTGTGCCATTGCAACATCAGAATCACTGCCGCTTTCCCAGCTTGTCCTGTGAAACACAGATGTGAGAGGATAAGTGGTCTTATATGCTGTGGGCAAATCATCCTCTGTTTTATATGGTTTATTTGGATCAGCACACACTACCAGCCAAAATGCATATGGAGAATATCCATTAATTGAAAGGTCCTTTATAAACTGACCGCGAACATATGGATTATCATATATTGCATTTAATAAAATTAATGAATACCATTCTTCTGTATTGTAATATTCAGATTTTGTTCTGTTGCGGTATACATAGTCATCTGAATCTTTTAAAATCATACCGTCAGGTCGTCTGGCATAAATGTAGCGCAAAATAACATTTTCAATTTCTTCGCCATAAACCGACGGATAGCCCATACGGCTGAAAAGAAGTTCTGCATACAGTTCACAACCAAGACGAAACCTGCCATATGCCGAGCCTTGCGGATGATTACCTGAGGAGTTGAAAAGCTTTCGGGATGCTGCGAATTTTGAAAAAACAATTCCTGCAGCATAATTATACATTTCAGGGTCTTCATCATAGCACGCTATGCCGCATGAAAGCATATCTCTGCGAATTTCATATTCACCGTTGTGTCCTCCGGTTGAGCCAAGGTCATCTTTCGGCGGATAACCAATTTCCTTGGTTGCACATATTTCCTTGAAGCGTTTGATAAAATAATTCTTGTCGCTATCGGTCATTTGGTCGTAGCACCAGTCATAAACAACGGCGCCCATAACCATAACTGTGCCCTTTTCTCTTGTAACATCACTTTTATTTTCATCAAAAGTAACTGTGCGCAGCACATTTGTTGCATGCAATATAGTATCTTTTGCCCAATTGGCGTCTTCTTCACCAAGAGCGTATACAAGAGCTCTGCACTGTACCCAGTTCACTATGTCTGCATCATAGTTTCCGGAGGTGTTTTCAGAAAGTTCAGAATTATAAGTTGACTCTGTTATACTTTTCACTACATTCCACGCCGGTCTGATTTCCTCTGTCTGGATATACAGTTTTAAATTTTTAATATATTCAGGTGTGAGGAAAACTCTCGGATGTCCGGATATGGGTTTTATTGCAGGTTCCGAAACCGAATCGGAACCTGCTGCAAGCTCTGCGCTCTTACTCATGTTGTAAGTTGTGTCTTCAATCGCACCTGCCAAATCTGCACTAAAACAACTCACAGAAAATGTTGATGCTAAAACTGCCATAATACATATGCAAACCACAAATTTTTTCATAAATCCACCTACATAAAATTTCATCCTATATTACAATAACATTAATTAGAACTGTATTTGTCCAAAAGATTAATATTTTGTATTGAATCAAAAACACATACTCTTATTTCATATTCAGAATCAGGTTTGGAATATTGGAAGGATAATTCTTCTGATGATGAACTTCCCCGTACTTCTTTAACACCCGCTTCAATAAGCATATTATCTTTAAATAATCCTGCCATTACAACATATGTTTTTCCCTCGCCTGTAGTATTTCTCATGTTCACAGCAAGGTTCAATTTATTTCCGTTCAGAGTTTCGTTTACTTCATCAATACAAAAAGGAAGCTTTTCTGTTTTGAATGAAAGAGCCAAATCCGATTTTGCAGGTGCACCAATAGCAGATTTCACATCTGTCAAATCAATAGTATATCCGGTGTTAGAATTTAACTTTGGTACAACAGCAGAAAACTTTTTCAAGCTTGAATCAACAGACGAAAAATCTAATTTTGTTATTTTTCCGTCAGCTCTGATTAATTGAACATTTTTCAGTGTATCAGCATCCATCTCTGAATCAAATTCCAAAGTAAGCTCCGTATTTTCATAAGGTACATTCTGTGAATCACCGGAGCTGAATTTTATTTCTGCATTATAGGACTTGGCAATATAATAAGCCCTGATATTATCAAGACAAACTTCACTGTCTGTCACCGACAACTTATGTCGACCAAAATATATATTGGTTGCATTTTGGTACTGAAGCTCATATACACTAACCGACTCATCATTCACAAATATGTACATATACTTTGTGCCTTCGGGTGCAAAGTCATATAATACTTTCACTCTATACCATGTATCGGCATCAATTTTATAATCAGTTCCGCTGATGCACCCTTCCGTATCTATAAAAGAAGGTGGCTTTGTAATCCACTGATATTCATATCCGTCGGAGCCGTCATTTTTGGGACGCCATGCGCTGTTGGACAAAAAATTCCCGTTAATTTCAGAAGGATCAGGAGACATAAAGTCAAACTCATACACATATGAGCCCTGATATCCGGTATTGGATGAGTTCAGAAAGAAACTGACTGAAAATTTCTTTGAATCATCTGTTTTTTTAGCATAGAAATAGGTGTTTCCGCTTTCTTCATCGGTGATACATCTTATTTCATGGCTATCGGGATTTTCAGAAAACGAACCACCTTTGTAAGCTGTTTTGGAATCTGAAAAATCCAAAGCACCAAGCTCACCAACCTCAATAAAATCATAAGCAATTAATTTAAGAGTGTTGGAGCGGATGGTATCGTTACCATCCACACCAGCACAAGCATATATGTTATTTTCGCCGCTATTTAAAACTGCATAAAATGATTCACAATCAGCATCTGAGGTACAAATCAGTTCATCATTGTTGTATATCTCTATAGAAGCACCGTTCAAATCAGATGCTTCTATATCAATTCTTACTTTTGTTCCCTTTGGATATGTTACATCGACATTGTTGTGACAACTCAAAACAATTTGACCGGTTGGGTCATCAGCATATGCCGCATCAGGTACATAAGATAAAATCAGTGTTAACACACAAAGAAAAGCTATTAGTTTTTTCATCTTTATTACCCTCCTTATTTTGATACTATCATTTCATTAACTGAATTCCAGTAATTTCCCGAAACATTTGTTCCGTGACCAACAAATCTTACAAATCTTGCATTGCCTTTTGCCGCGAACTCCTCAAGACTTTCTGTAGTGCCGCTGCTTTCTCCGGAATAAACTTTAGTATAATTTACGCCATCATTTGAAAATTCAATATCAAAAATTGTTTTACGCTTGGCACCCTTATAGAATGAAATCCAGAGTTTTGATATGTCATAAGATGCTCCAAGATCATATTCCAGCCAAGTGTCGGTTCCTTCGCATGACCAGCGTGTTTCAAGTGCATAGTCATTACTATTGCTCTCTACATTACCATCATTACCCGAAGCAGTGATGCTAATTGGTACGATAGCATCATTTTCAACATCAATTTTTGAACTGATTTCTTTTGATACAGATACTATACTTACATCCAATATACGGGCTATGCTATCATATTTTACATTAAATCTAAGGAAGTCCTTAAAATCAACAACCGGAACATACATAACTCCATTCTCTACAAAAGTTGGAGATGAAAGTTCTATTGTGTTGCCGTTTAAAATGTAGCTTACAGCTTGCGGATATATTTCTGCGCTGTTCGCCCCTCTATGAGCAATTGCACATCCGCGGGAGCTATCCCACTCTACAGTTGCGCCAAATTGTTTGAACATTACTTTAAGAGGTACATATGCAACATTGCCAACCAGTTTGTTGGGGAGTTCATTGCGGATGAATGCTCTGTCAGCACTATTATAAACTATAAAATCTCCGCATTTCTCTTTTTCCGCCTCAGACCATACAAATTCATCTGCCGAAGAGTCTGTTTTGGAAATCATATAATTACCCGGTTTAACATTAAAGCAAAGGACACCTTCGCCGGATTTGCTTTCAACATTAATGTTTACTCCGTTACCCGACACATTCCAGATGCCTTCTTCTGTGTCTGCTATAAAACAAGTTACATCACTGTATCCATTATCACGAACTGTTATATTGAATGAATTCGTTTTAGCTTTGGTATCTTTTGTGAAGAGCACCATTCTGTCTTTAACAGTTACTCCCACAAATCCGCTCATAGCTTCCTGATATATGGGGAGCTCCGGAAGATTTTTGTCATTATCGGTTAC
>JAFYUA010000224.1 GCA_017549745.1 Clostridia bacterium
ATCATTCCTCACGGCATGGTTGCAGTCTCTGAGGGTGGCTGCGAATTTCATGCAGTTGTATTGAATCCGCAAGATGGTCTGGTGAGCGAGGAATATCCCGAAGCTCCCATGATTGCCGCCAAGGCTGCTGAGCAAAAAGCCAAATCCGAAACCGTTGCAGATAAGTTTATTGAATCATCATATGACGAAAACGGCGTGTTTAGCGGAATCAAATTCAAAAACGAAGATACTTTCAACTTCGCATTTGACTGTGTGGATGCTATCGCCGAAAAGAATCCCGACAAGCTCGCAATGATGTGGGTAGCAAATGACAAGACCGACAGACGCTTCACTTTCAGCGATATGAAAAAGTATTCGGCAAAAACTGCAAACTACTTTGAATCACTCGGCATCAAAAAGGGTGACACTGTGATGCTCGTGCTGAAGCGCCATTATCAGTTCTGGTTTTGCATGCTCGCACTTCATAAAATCGGTGCTATTGCAATCCCTGCTACAAATCAGCTTGTAGAGCACGACTTTGAATACAGATACAAAGCTGCCAAGGTAAAAGCAATTGTGTGCACAGCAGACGGCGAGGTTTCTGACGAAGCCGAAAAAGCCGCCGCACAGTTCCCCGAAATGGTCAAAATTTTGGTTGGCGGCAGCAAAGATGGCTGGAATGACTTTAATGTTGAAATGGAGCGTTTCAGCACCCACTACTATCGCACACAAAATACTCCATGCGGCAACGACCCCATGCTCATGCTCTTTACATCTGGCACAACAGGTTATCCCCGCATAGCAACTCATTCATACAAATATGCACTCGGTCACTACCCCACTGCAAAGCATTGGCACAATGTAAACCCCGACGGACTCCACTTCACAATTTCTGACACAGGCTGGGGCAAGGCTCTTTGGGGCAAGCTCTACGGTCAGTGGCTCTGCGAAGCAGCACAGTTCACCTATGACTTTGACAGATTCCATTCCGAAGATATCTTGCCGATGTTTGCTAAATACAACATCACAACATTCTGTGCACCGCCTACAATGTATCGTTTCTTCATCAAAGAGGATTTGTCCAAATATGACCTTTCTTCTATTGAATATGCTACAACTGCAGGTGAAGCACTCAACCCCGAAGTGTTCAATCAGTTCAAAAAAGCAACAGGTCTCACCATCATGGAAGGCTTCGGTCAGACAGAAACCACCCTTTCCATTGCAAACTTTGTGGGCTCAACACCTAAAATCGGCTCAATGGGCAGACCAAGTCCACTCTATGATGTTGTTGTGCTTGACCCCGACGGCAACGAATGTAAAACAGGTGACGCGGGCGAAATCTGCATCCGTGTGAAAGATAATATCCCATGCGGACTCTTCATTGGTTACTACCTTGATGAAGAAAAGACCAACGAAGTGTGGCACGATGGCTACTATCACACAGGTGACCAGGCAACAATGGACGAAGACGGATATCTTTGGTATGTGGGAAGAATTGATGATGTCATCAAATCATCAGGCTACCGCATAGGACCCTTTGAAATCGAAAGCGTTATCATGGAGCTTCCATATGTGCTCGAATGTGCAATCACACCTGTGCCCGATGAGGTGCGCGGTCAGATTGTAAAGGCTACCATCGTGCTTGTGAAAGGAACACAAGGCAGCGACGAACTCAAAAAAGAAATTCAGGAATATGTAAAAACGCACACAGCGCCCTACAAATATCCAAGAATAGTTGAGTTTGTTGATGAACTTCCCAAGACAATCAGCGGTAAGGTACGACGAGTTGAAATCCGCAAAAACGACTTGGAAAAACTGAATAAATAACTTAAAAAGCCGCGGAATTCCGCGGCTTTTTGCTATTTTACTCTTTCTCTTATGAGACCTTTTTTGTATGCATCCAAAAGCTCTGAAAGAATCTGAATTTTGTGACGCAGACGAATGCCGTTGTCAGTGTCGGCAACAAGCTTTCGTTCAAAATTGTGTTCTGTCATGATTTTGGCAGAATGAAGGTCGAAGTCGTTTTCTATGACATCATTCACACTCGTGAACGGTTGATGCGATGTGATTGAAAATCCATAGGAATTGCTGATGAGCGTGTAGCCTGCAATGCCTGTTGTTTCCTGATAGGGCTTTGAAAAGCCGCCGTCTATGACATAGAGCTTGCCGTTTGCCTTGATGGGGCTCTCGCCCTTGCCCGTCTTTACAGGCACATGGCCGTTTATGATGTGTGCAAGGGCGGGGTCGAGACCAAACTGCGTGAATATCATGTCACACACTCGGGTGTCCTCGATGTGAGAATAATAGTGATTTTTGTTTTCTTTGAGAAGTGACGGCTCAGATGTGAAATAGCTCTCAAAGGTAGCAAAAGAGTCTTTGCCGAAAAGCGGTGATTTTTTGCCACACCATAAATACCACAAAAAGTCACTTTCGGGAGTTTCGGATTTGGAAATGAAAAGCTTGCGCACTGCTTTGTCGGCAGCGTCAAGATAGCTCTTGCCTTTCATGTCATAGCCAAAGAAATTGACTGTGTCAAGCTCACCACTGCCTGTTAGTGGTATGCAGCCGTGAAACAGAAGATTGCCGTTGTAGATTTTGTACATGCCGCCCTTGCTTATCATGAAGCTCATGTGCTGCTGCAGCTTTTCGCTGTGCACAAATGAACGGCGAAGTGAGGATATAACCATTTTTTCACCATCGGTGAGCTTGTAAGGCTCGGCAAAATCAACTGTGGGGAACATCTTGTCGGTAAGTGGATATTCGCAGCCGTCTATACGCACTGTGCCCTCATCAGGATTGATGCAGCCGAGAAGCTTGCGGCTTTGCATGTCATATTCGGGGTGGGCGTCTATAATCTGACCTTCGAGCTTGAATTGAATGATGGCAATAGCCTTGTGCATCTTGGCGGTGAGGCGCGCATCATTGGAGCGGATTGCCTTTTTGTGAGAATCGAGCGGCATGAACTGCTCGCAAGGGTCATCGGCATACACCTCAAGCGCAAAATTGGCAAGGGGGCGGGTGTTGATGCCATAGCCGATTTCGATGACATCGAAGTTGTTGTAGCGAAGTGAGTTGCGTATGACATTGGCAATGCAGGCAGTGTGCCCTGCGGCGGCGCCTATCCACTCGATGTCGTGATTGCCCCACTGGAAGTCGATGGAATGATAGCGCAAAAGCTCGTCCATGATGATGTCGGCACGGGGGCCTCTGTCAAACACATCGCCCAACACATGCAGATGGTCAATGGAAAGTCTGCGGATAAGATTGCCCAGTGCAATGGCAAAATCCTCTGCTCTGCCCACATCGATGATGGAACGGATAATCTGAGTGTAGTATTCGTGCTTATTTATCTCTGCATCGGAAGTGTGCAGAAGCTCATCGAGAATATAGCTAAAATCCCTCGGCATGGCTTTGCGCACCTTGGAACGGGTATACTTTGATGCAACCTTGCGGCAAAGCTCCACAAGCCTATAAAGGGTAAGCGTGAACCATTCATCGGTGAGAATGCCCTGCTGGCGAAGATGATAGAGCTTTTGCTCAGGATAGTACACCAAAGTGGCGAGCAGCTTTCGCTCCTGCTCGGTGAGAGAGGTGGCATAGAGCATGTCTATTTTGTTTTTAATAACTCCCGAAGCGTTTCGGAGCACATGCAAAAAAGCTTCGTATTCGCCATGCAAATCACTCACAAAATGTTCTGTGCCTTTTGGCAGCTTGAGTATGGCGCGCAGGTTTATTATCTCAGTGGAGACGGAACGGATTGACGGATAATCATTGGACAAAAGCTCAAGATAATCCAGATTGTATGATAAGTCTTTCAAATGTATCACCCTTCCTTGCAGATTATGATTTGATTGTATATGTGTTTCATGGAAAAGTCTACCAACTAAAGTTGGCAGAAAGAGCGCTGATTTCTTCACCGCTTGCAAGGTGAGATGTGAATGCACTTGCACTGCCTGCACACACCGAAAGCTTCAGCGCATTTTTAAAATCAGCTCTACTCTCAAGCGCAGCAATAAAGCCTGCAACGGCAGAATCACCCGAGCCTACGGTGCTCACAACCTTGCCTTTGGGTGCTTTGGCTCTATACACTGTGCCATCAGAGCACAAAAGAATGGCACCGTCTGCCCCTCTTGACACAAGGATGTTCTGCGCGCCGCGGCTCTGCAAAGCCTTGGCACATTCCAGGATGTCATCATCACTTAATACAGTGCGCCCAAAAATCTCGCCAAGCTCAATATGATTGGGTTTTATGAGAAAAGGATTGTATTTCAAAGCCGAAGTGAGAGCCTCACCAGTTGTATCGACAATAGCGCGTATGTCCCTACCCTGCAAAAATGCAAGAATATCGGCATAGATGCTCTTGGGGAGTGATGGCGGCACTGAGCCTGCCATGACAAGAGTGTCGCCATGTTTTAATTTTGCAAGCTTTGAAAAAAGCGCATCGCGCTCTGCTTGGGATATATCGGGCCCGCAAGCGTTAATCTCGGTTTCACTGTCTGATTCTATCTTGACATTGATGCGTGTGGCACCGCTTTGCGCATGCACAAAATCAAATTTTATGCCCATTGATGCAAGCATGGATTCAAAAAGCTCACCCGTCATGCCTGCCACAAAGCCAAGCGCAGTGCTTGCAACTCCAACTCTTCCAAGCACCAACGACACATTGATGCCCTTGCCGCCAGCAAACAAACGCTCACCTGAGGTGCGATTGATGCAGCCCGAGCCAAAACACGGCACACTTACAAAATAGTCAAGCGACGGATTGAGAGTGAGGGTGTATATCATGGTAACATCTCCTTTGCTACTAAAATTATGCCTTTAAAACCAAAAAAAGTCAATAGATGATTGTAATAAAATCACCATATATTAAATATTGCTTTTTGGAGCATAATATGATATAATTTTGTACGATATTTTTAAATAGCCTATAAGGCGGATTGGAGTATATATGAATAACAAAACTGAATTCAAACCATATATTCCGGCAGACAAAATTACTCCTGAAATCACAGTAACATCAATAATCATCGGAGTGCTTCTCGCCGTTATATTTGGTGCAGCAAACGCATATCTCGGCCTC
>JAFYUA010000028.1 GCA_017549745.1 Clostridia bacterium
ATTTCAATGTCGTCACCATAGTAATACCTGAGTATATCAAATGCATTATACCCTTGTTGGGCAAGCTCTTCACTGCCCCACTGAGAGAGGCCCTCGCAGGTAACTGTGGTGCCATTGCAGTATTTGGCAGCCAACGGCTCCACAAAGCCCACTCGTCTTATATAGCTTGTGAATATGTCATCTACTATCCTGTCTATGTTTTCATATATGTTTCTTCCATATATGAACTTTTGGTCATATGCAGTTGAAGAGGTAATGTTGAAATCATAACCACGGCTTCTGTAAAACTCAGTGTACACCCTGTTTAGCGCATATGATATCTGTGCATATATATTGGCATATATTGCAGATTCTGACCATGTGGGATAAATCTCACTGGAAGCGACATTTTTTATGTAATCAGGGAAACTAACTATTACATTTTCTGCATCAGAATCCGGAGGCCCTAAATGAACCGTTATAAAATCAGGAATGTAAGGAGTAAGAGGAACTGGCACTTAACACAATCCTTTCTTATAATGTATTTTGTTCATTAGTGTCGAAGCTATTGGCTTTGTTGTCATATGATATGTGGGGCGCTGTGGGAATCATGGGCGCATTGACCAGTGACACCTGCCCTGAAAACACCTGAACTCCCTCCACCGAATAGCTATTGTATTCGGGGTGGTCTATCCTCACATTAACCCTTGTGAACGGGTCAATATTGCCCGGAGATGTGGAGAGAGATTCATCGGGAGTTTCAACAGGTATGGGGTCGGTCTTTCCGTTTTCGTCAGTGAGCCTTATACCTATAAGCTCTTGGTTTTGCTCATCGGTTGTAACAACCGAAAATGTTGCATTTTGTATGGGTATTTCTGCATCAGATGCATATGCCCTGGCTACTATATATCCTATTTGCAATTGCTTCACCTCAAAAATATTATATTAAATCAAAAGCGTCATTATAACAAAAAACTCCGTGATTTCTCACAGAGTTTTTAATGAGTATTATTTGATTTTTGAGATGTCGTATGGTGTTGTCTGATATACATAGTAATTGAGCCAATTGGAGAAAAGCAGGTTGGCATGAGCACGCCATGACACAACAGGCGGATTTTCGGGATTATCATCGAGAAAATAGTTGCAAGGAATGTCAATAGGCAAGCCTGCATCAAGATCACGGAAATATTCTTTGGCAAGGGTGTCACTGTCATATTCAGAGTGACCTGTGACAAAAATCTGCTTTTTGTCGGCACTGGCTGCTATGTACAGACCAGCCTCTTTTGATGTGGCTATAACTTTCAAATCGGGCACAGCCTCCACATCCTCGAGCTTTACATATGAATGACGGGAATGAGGCACATAGAACTCATCATCAAATCCGCGCACGAGCATGGTGCGTTTGCGATTGACCTTGTGCTTGAACACACCAAAAAGCTTGCTGTCATAAGAATGCTTCTGGATTCCGTAGTGATAGTACAAGCCTGCCATAGCTGCCCAGCAAATGTGCAGGGTGCTTGTGACATTGGTCTTTGACCATTCCATAATTTCTTTGAGCTCATCCCAGTAGTCAACATCATCAAACTCCAAAAGCTCAACGGGAGCACCTGTTATGATGAGACCGTCATATTTATTGTGCTTTATAGACTCAAAATCCGTATAAAATTCATTGATGTGGCTTTCGGAAATGTTTTTTGAACGATATGAAGCTGTATGGACAAAATCAATCTCCACCTGCAAGGGTGTGTTGCCAAGGACTCTGGCAAGCTGAGTCTCGGTGACAATTTTGGTGGGCATGATATTTAAAATTGCTATTTTCAAAGGACGAATATCCTGAGTGAGTGCACGGCGCTCTGTCATACAAAATATGTTCTCTCCCTTGAGAATACTATTGGCAGGAAGATGTTCGGGAATTTTGATAGGCATTGTTATAACCTCCGTTCCTATTTATTTAGTATAGTATATCAAAAGTTGCAAAATATATCAACTGTTTATTTTAACAAATATCAATTTATAATTGACTTTTTAACCCAAAAGTTATATAATAGTAATGTTATAATATATTAACGGAGAGTGATTCACATGGCATTCAAAATCAACTTTAACGGACAAACTCTCGGAGAGGAAATCGCCAATTCGGTTTCACATGGCGTGGGTGCGCTTCTTGCCATTGCAGGAACGGCAGTGATGATTGTCACAGCATGCCTGACAAGCGATGCATACGGAATCGTGAGCGCCGCATTATATGGATTTTTTACCATTCTTTTGTATCTTTTTTCTACCATATATCATTCATTGACCAACACAAAGGCAAAAAAAGTATTTCAGATTTTTGACCACTGTTCAATCTTTCTGATGATTCTTGGTTCATACATTCCCATCTGCCTTTGCCTTATAAGAGGTCCATGGGGATGGACACTATTTGGAATAACAGCAGCTTTATCTGTTATAGGCATTGTTTTCAACTCTATTGACCTGAAAAGATGGCACAAGCTTTCGATGATTTTGTATGTGCTGATGGGCTGGTCGCTTGTGTTTATGTTTAACCATGTAATCGAAAAAGTGCCAGCAAAAGGGTTGGTGCTTCTTGTAGGCGGCGGACTTTTTTACACACTCGGCATAATCTTTTTTAGCAAAGACAAGGTAAAATATATGCATTATATATGGCATCTGTTTGTGCTTCTGGGCACAATAACTCAATACTTTTTTATTTTGTTTTATGTTATTCCCCTATAAACACATATTGATAAAAACCTCCTGTGACTGAATATGTCACAGGAGGTTTTGTATTATTTAATCTGCCATAAGAGTTGCCATAACGGCTTTTTGGGCATGGAGTCTGTTTTCAGCTTCGTCAAAAATCACACTGCGCGGACCATCGATGACAGAATCAGAAACTTCATAGCCTCTGTATGCAGGCAGGCAATGCA
>JAFYUA010000225.1 GCA_017549745.1 Clostridia bacterium
AATTATTATGCATATTGTTTGTTTAAAGAGACAGCCTCTTTATGCTTTGGGTATATGTATTATATATTCATAATATTCTTCAAATTCATTTTCTTCGGCATCGGCTTCGATGCCGTTTTTTTTCATCACATCAATGGCATGGCGCACAGTGTTCACAAAGATTCTCACATCTTTCAGGCATCTTTTTTCGGCAAACGATTTGATGTCTGATTTTTTCTTTATCTTTGCATTTATCATTTCATCCACAAGCTCGTCGGTCTGCTGCACATTGAGGTTTTCGTCGGTGATGCGTTCAAGCGCTTTGATTTGCTTGTCTTCGCTGTCAAGCCGCAGCAGAGCCCTTGCGTGCCTTTCGGTCAGTGCATTGTCTTTGACTATTTCTCTCACCACGGCAGGCAGCTTCAGAAGCCGCACCTTGTTTGCCACCGATGACTGAGTTTTGCCAAGGTGCTTTGCAAGCTCCTCTTGAGTGAAGCCGTGGTTGCACAGTAGGTTTCTGTAGGCTTCGGCTTCTTCCATAAAGCTCAGGTTTTCTCGCTGAATGTTTTCCACCAGTGCCACCACTGCACTGTCGTTGTCGCTCAAATTCACCACAATGGCGGGGATTTTGAGCATGCCTGCCATGGAGCAGGCTCTCAGGCGGCGCTCTCCTGCAATGAGCTCATATTGCTCGCCGCGCAGCTTTCTCACCGTGATGGGCTGAATCACTCCGTATTTGCGAATCGAGTCGGCAAGCTCCGAGATAGAATCTGCATCAAAGCTTCGCCGCGGCTGATAGGGATTTGCCACGATGGTGTGAATGGGTATCTGCACAATGCACCTCTCGGCTTCTTTCGCCTTGTATTCCTCGGTGTATGTTATGGGCAAAGCCGATTTGAACTTTGCTAAAAGGTCCATAAAATTTTTCCTCCTCATTAGTTTTTCTTAATTTACCTACCAACCAAATTATAGCATCTTCCACAAAAAAAGTGAAACAAATTCGTTCGTTCAAATAAGACACTAAAGCTGATTTCCCGAGTCAAAATACAATTGCCCATGGCAGCTTTGCAATGTTATTTTTGATTTGTGTCAGCTTTTGCGATGAAAAGTATGGTCAAATGAATAATTCACCTCGTTTTGCATAAATTCATGCATAAATATGCAAAAATAATGGCAAATAGCCGAATTGCGTGCGTCAAATATGGTAATAATGCAAAAAAATACAAAAATTATGCATAAATGGGTTGACAGAGAAATAATAATGTGATAAACTTATCTCCATCAACAGGGGAGTCGCTTTTTTACATAGCTCTCCACACAAAAATATTTCAGGAGGAATTCTAAAATGAACAAATTTATCAAACTTTCATCCATCGTCCTTGCTCTTGTAATGAGCGTTTGCGTTTTTGCAGGCTGCTCTTCCAATGAAGCAGAAAAATCAAATGTACTCACCATGGCTACAAGCGCAGACTTCCCACCGTATGAATACTACGAAAATGATGAAATCGTAGGTATTGATATCGACATCATGAACGCAGTATGCGAAAAAATCGGCATGGAACTCGAACCCCAGGATATGAGCTTTGACTCAGTTATCGGTGCTGCACAGACTGGCAAAACCGATATCGCTATGAGTGGTATCACAATCACAGAAGACAGAAAGAACATGGTTGACTTCACAATTCCTTACACATCAACTGCTCAGTCAATCATCGTAGTTGCCGGCGGCGAAATCAGTGCAAAAGCTGACCTCGAAGGCAAAAAAATCGGTGTTCAGATCAACACAACAGGTGACACACAGGTTACTGAAGAATTCGGCGACGATGCTGTAGACCGTTTCCAGAACGGCGCTCTTGCAGTAGAAAGTCTTAAAAACGGTAAAGTTGACTGTGTAGTTATCGACGGCGAAGTTGCAAAAGCACTTGTTGATGCGAACGAAGGTCTTGAAATCATTGCTGATGCATACTCAATCGAAGAATATGCTATCGCTCTCAAAAAAGGCAACACAGAACTTCTTGATAAAATCAACGCTGCTCTCGAACAGCTTCTTGAAGACGGAACAATCGACACAATTATGGATAAATATATTGAAGAATAATTCAGTATAAATTCTGTTATAAAGCTTATAAAAGAGGTAGGATTCTATCTACCTCTTTTGTGATGTATATTCTAACTTTGAAAGGAATCGGCTAACATGACATTTAAGGAAAGATTTTTTCTTAATTTCATAAAAGATTCTCGTTGGCATTATCTTACCGACGGCCTTCTTGTAACCCTTGAGGTCACATTTTTCGCAGTGCTTCTCGGCATTTTGATAGGCGTTATAGTTGCCGCGGTGCGCTCTACACATGATAAACTTATTGGAAACACAAAGTCAAAGCTTTCAAAATTTATGCTTAAGTTTTTCAATTCTATTGCCAATGTTTATCTGACAGTAATCAGAGGTACACCTGTTACTGTTCAACTTATGATTGCATACTACATAATCTTTGTTACTTCAAACAATAAAATTCTGGTTGCGGTACTTGCATTTGGTATCAACTCAGGTGCCTATGTTGCAGAAATCGTGCGTTCGGGCATTATGAGTATTGATGAAGGACAGTTTGAAGCAGGAAGAAGTCTTGGTTTTAACTATGTGCAGACAATGTTTTACATCGTTTTGCCACAGGCTTTTAAAAATGTGCTTCCTGCCCTTGCAAATGAATTTATAGTTCTTCTTAAAGAAACCTCTGTCAGCGGTTATGTTGCTCTTCAGGACCTTACAAGAGGTGGAGATATTATCCGCGGAAGAACCTATGATGCATTCTTCCCGCTCCTTGCAGTAGCAGGAATTTATCTTGTAATGGTAATGGGCTTTACTAAGCTTGTATCCCTTCTTGAAAGGAGGTTGCGTAAGAGTGAGCGTTGATTTTTTAATTGAAACTAAAAATTTATGCAAACACTATAACAAGGGCGTAATAAAAGCACTCGATGATGTATCGGCAGGTATACAAAAAGGCGAGGTTGTTGTAATTATAGGACCTTCAGGCAGCGGAAAATCAACATTCTTGCGTTCCCTTAACCTTCTTGAAATGCCTACATCGGGCAGTATAGTTTTTGAAGGCCATGAAATAACAGACCCTAAAGTAAACATAAACATTCACCGTCAGAAGATGGGCATGGTGTTTCAGCAGTTCAACCTTTTCCCGCACATGACCGTTCTTGGCAATATGACACTTGCACCGATGAAGCTTTTAAAAATGAGCAAAGAAGATGCCGAGAAAAAAGCACTCGCCCTTCTTGAAAGAGTAGGCCTTGCTGGCCGTGCATCGGCATATCCTTCTCAGCTTTCGGGCGGTCAGAAGCAGCGTGTGGCAATAGTGCGCGCTCTTTGCATGAACCCCGATGTTATGCTCTTCGACGAGCCCACCTCAGCTCTTGACCCCGAGATGGTAGGCGAGGTGCTCGATGTTATGAAAAATCTTGCCAAAGAGGGCATGACAATGGCAGTGGTAACTCACGAAATGGGCTTTGCCCGCGAGGTTGCCGACCGCGTCATCTTCATGGCAGACGGCAAAATTGAGGAAGAAGGCACCCCCGAGGAGATTTTCACCAATCCTCGCAATCCAAGAACACAGCAGTTCTTGCAAAGTATATTATAAATGAAAAAGCAGATTGGATTAGCCAATCTGCTTTTTGTTTACTCGCAATGTCCCGATGTGAAATATCCGTCAAGACAAAGAAAATATTTATAATTCTTATCTGGCTTGCAATCTTCGGGCAGCTCATAGTCTGCCTTGAACCTGAGCGATGTTGCAAGCCTTTCGTCGAGAGAGTCTGCACACACATATCTTACCCCTCCAAGGTCAAGCATGTTAAGAAGTGCCTTGCCTATGCCAAACTCCATGTTAAACATTTTGTATTCTTCTTTCATGGCAATGCCCTCGAGCACTGCATAACCGCCATTTATGCTCACAGCCCCCGCCCCGAGCACCTCGCCCGAGTCGCTTGCAGCCATTGCCACGCTCGATGACGGGAAGCCAAAGAGCTCATACACGCTTGCGTCTTGAGTTTTTAATATTTCTATCATTTTTTTGTGCCCTCGCTTTGTGCATTTTTGAGTATCAGATTTATTTCGGCAGGTGACAGGTGCCTCCATTTGCCAATGGGCAGGTTGCCAAGGGTCAGTCCGCCCTCAAATATGCGGCGAAGACCAAGCACCTTGAAGCCCACCGCGCTGCACATCTTTCTCACCTGACGGTTTCTTCCCTCGTGGATTGTGATGGTGAGCACTGCGCTGCCTTTGCCCGCTTCTGCCACATCCACCTTTGCAGGAGCAGTCCTTCGGCCGTCGATTACCACGCCGCCCTCAAGCAACCTTATGGCGTTTGCCTTTGCCTTTCCTGTCACGAGCACTTCATAGGTCTTGTCAAGCTTGTGCTTGGGGTGAGTGACCTTGTAGGTGAAGTCGCCGTCATTGGAGAGCAAAAGAAGCCCCTCGGTGTTAAAATCGAGCCTGCCCACAGGGTACACCCTCGCATTGACATCACCGAGCAAATCCATGACGGTGGGTCTGCCCTGTTCGTCACTCACAGTGGTCACATAGCCCACGGGTTTGTTGAGCATGATATACATTTTCTTGCCCTCAGGCTTCACAGGTGCTCCGTCAACGCACACCTCGTCACTCTCTGTCACCTTGGTGCCAAGCTCTGTTATCTTTTGCCCGTTCACAGTGACTCTGCCATCGGTTATTATCTGTTCGGCGGCTCTTCGCGATGCTACTCCCGAGAGCGCCAGATATTTTTGGAGTCTCATTTCTTCCATTGAAATTACCTCTATTTTATATAATTGACTAACACTGCGATTATTCTATCACATTTTTTTGCGATTTACAACTTTAATTATTGCATATTGTTACTTTATTTGATATAATTATAAAAACACTTACAATTTTTAAGGAGAATTACCATGAGCGAACAAAACTACAATCCCAATGAAGAAATCGACACCATCTTTCTTGATTTTGAAGGCGGCGAAGAATGTGAATGTGCGCCTGTGTGCATTTTTGAAGCGGGCGACAATGAATACATTGCCCTCATTCCAGTAGATGCCGAGGAAGGCGAAGAAGAAGTATATATCTATCGTTTTTCTGAAGCAGACAATGGCGATTCTGTGATTGAAAACATCGAAGATGACGACGAATATGATGCAGCAGCCGATGCTTTTGACGCATGGGTTGATGCTCAGAGCGAAGAAGAATAAAAAAACACTTGACAAATATTTCTTGATGTATTATAATGATAAGGCTGATTTTAAGGTCGATTTGTCAGCAGCCTTGATTTTTCAAGGCTCCTTGCTCCCATCATAGGGGGCCATAGTCCACAAGGAGGTGAAAACATTATGACAAATGTTATCAACAATTACGAAACTATTTTTGTTATCGATGCGTCTCTTCCCGAAGAGCAGATCACAGCTATCTCTGACAAGTTCAAAGCTATGATCGAAGCTAACGGCACTGTAGAGTCTGTTGATGTATGGGGCAAAAGACGTCTTGCTTACCCTATTAACTACAAAACAGAAGGTTATTATGTTTTGGTTAATTTCGCAAGCCAGGCAGAATTTGTCGCAGAGCTCGAGCGTGTTTATAACATCACCGATGGTTTGCTCAGAACAATCGTAATCAGAAAGTAATTTCGAGAGGTGATTAAGTTATGAATAAGGCTATACTCGTTGGTCGTTTGACCAGAGATCCCGAACTCAGAACTACTGCAAGCGGCGTTAGCGTTTGCAGCTTCAGCATTGCTGTAAACAGAAGATTCAAAAATGCAGAAGGCGGTTATGATGCAGATTTCATAAGCTGCGTTGCATGGAGGCAGCAGGCTGAACTTCTGGCAAAATATTTTGCCAAAGGACGCATGGTAGGTATAGTAGGCAGTATCCAGACAAGAAACTATGACAATAAGGACGGTCAGAAGGTTTATGTAACCGAAGTGTCTGTAGACGAAGTTCATTTCGTTGAAAGCAGATCACAAACAGGTGATTCCTTCCAGGGTTCCGCCCCAAGTGCTGCCGCTCAGACTGCACCGGAGATGCCCGCGTTTGACACAAGCGACGGTTTTGCTCCAATGCCTGCAGCTGACGATGACCTGCCCTTCTAATTATTAAAAGGAGGTAATAAAAATGGCTGAAGAAAAGAATTTCCGCAGAAAACCCAAAAGAAAAGTTTGTGCTTTCTGTGCAGATAAAATTCAGGAAATTGATTATAAGGATATAGCAAAACTCAGAAGATATGTTTCTGAAAGAGCCAAAATTCTTCCCAGAAGAATCAGCGGCAACTGTGCTAAACACCAGAGACAGCTCACAATTGCTATCAAGAGAGCAAGACACATCGCTCTTTTACCTTTCACAGCTGAATAATAAAACCAAAAGCTCCTGCAAATGCGGGAGCTTTTATCATATTTCACAACAAAATAAGGAGAATTCCACACCGCAAAATCTATATCTTGTGTCACTCAAAAAACATGCCCACAAAATATGTTTTTTGTGAGTATTTTACAGACTTTTGTTGTGCAAGTTGTATAGTTTTTACCAAAAAAGCACTTTTGCACGCTAAAAACTGCCTCCAAACCTTGCCCAAAGTGGGTTTGAGGCGGTTTTTGGACGCAAAAATACCGTCATTGTGCACATAAAACACATTTGCAGTGCCGTTGTCAATTGTGTAGATTTTACGAAATTTTAAAAAAATGACTTTTAAGGCTTTTTTAGGTAAATATTACTCTTGAAAAATCGCCTCAAATGTAATAAAATAGCCTATGTGTGGCATGACAGACGATGAAGCGGGAGGTTACCGACAGCGCACTGCGCAGTCAATTTCCGTGGAGAATGTCCGGGTCCAGAATCCGGGCGGCAAGGTCACAGTGAATACCTACTCGTATTATGCCCCGGTATCCTTGTGCCGGTTTTTAATTTGAGAGGGTATGACACACACGGGTGTGTGTGAACTGTTTTTATGACTGCCGATATGGCACCGAAAATCAAATTATGTTAGGAGGTACTATCAATGGCTAAAAGTCAGAAAATCAGAATCAAGCTCAAAGCTTACGACCACCAGTTAATCGATCAGTCCGCAAAGAAAATTGT
>JAFYUA010000226.1 GCA_017549745.1 Clostridia bacterium
CAGGCGAAGTATGATTTGTGCCTTAGTTATTGCTCAACAAAAAAAGCTTGCAGGACACATCCTACAAGCTTTAAAACAGTGGTGCGGCTGAAGGGACTTGAACCCCCACGGTTTCCCGCCAGAACCTAAATCTGGTGCGTCTGCCAATTCCGCCACAGCCGCATAAACACTGCTCATTATTATATCACAACAATCGAAATGTGTCAATAATTTTTGGCAATAAAACAAAAAACGATGGTTTCATCTGAAAACACCGTTTTTTGCGTTCACATTACTGTGAAATGTAATCAATGTTATATTATTTGAACAATTACAAATCAATATATATTTATCTCAAAATATATCAACTCTCTGATTTGTTTTTGATGAAATAAAATCTTTATTGATTACATTCATATTATATCTCGCTCCAAAAATATTATTCATCAAATTTTAATTCCAAATTAAATTGCGAAAGTTTTTGCACAGGTGAAAAATCAAGAAGATATACAGGAACATCAACAGGTGCGACATGGGTTGTGTGGATTGCCTCAGTTACACTCAAGCTCCATAAATTGTTGTCATATGCAATAGTGAGCTCCCCTATTTTGACTACGCCATTTTCTATATGAGGCTCTATGAGCGAAACAAGCCTGCTGATATATTCTCCCTCTGACATAAAATCAAAAGCGTCAGTTATCAAAATTGAATTGTCATTCATTTTAAAACTTCTGACAAGCTTTTTTAGTGTTGGTTCGTCATATGCAGACTTCATATCTACAGTTACTACATTTTCCTTGGGGGTATTCATTATCCCCAAAAATTCTTTGCCAACACTTTGACCTTTGCCGTTGATAATAGGAACACAGTGCCCCAAAGATGAATTACACAAAATATCATAACGATCATCGGAAAAATATTTCTTTGTATATTCTCCTGCCCCAAGGTCACATAAAAGCTGAGAAGAATCCTTTGCGACAATAAAACTGCCTACATCATTGTGATTGTGAGGCTCGTCATTGTCACCTGCTTTGACCGCTACAGAATAGTGAGGAGTTTTCTTCACATACCATGCAGAATCAGCCAAATAGTATTCAGCATTATTGTTGAAAGATTGTTTTGTATAGTCATGATTATAAAACACAAAACTTCTTATCTGATGACACCATCTTGCACAGTGGTCATCATAGCGCATACATTCAAAAGGCAAAAGCTCAACATCATCAGGATAGATGGTCTTGAGCATATGTATAAGACCAAGAGACATTTTGCTTTGTGAACTGCCATCGGCAAAGCTGAGTGTTATTTTGTCTGTGAGGTAGGCTTTTTGCGGAAATGATGCAATTGTTTTTACTTTGGCATCATCAAAAAGATTTTTCCTGCCTTCTGTAATTTCGCAAAGTAACTGTGCATAATAGGCAAAAAATCCAAAACCATATTCCCAGTATGACAAGCCTTCTCTGCATGCACCGTCATCAAAATAGCTTGAAAAAAATGCGCTAAGTGCCCCTGAAATCCGTGGCTCTATTGTATCATACAGTTCGGGGTGCTGATAGAGGAAAATCACAGCTACAGAGCCTGCACACACAGCTGACCAGTTGTGTGTAAAGTTTTCCCAAGATTGAGGACAATCAAGAAATGGTCTGATTATGCGCCTTTCAATTTCGTCATCAATTCTTTGAGCAATAAAAGGCTCGAGAGCATCGCCAAGAACGAATTTGATTTCGCTCAGGGCAAATCCCGTCTCTGCGCTGAATAAATCTATGTTACTGTATTGTGTGGCAGGGAAGGTTTTGTGATGAGCAGGAAGCACCCATGTGTATTCATCACAAATAGCGTTTATAGTATCTTGAAGGCATACGGCATATTCTTCCTTTTCAGGATATATGAGGCTGAGAATAGCAGATGAGTTCAGGCGTTGCCGTCTGGCAAAATACTTGTCTTCATATATGCTGCGATTGCCTGTTGTATAATACAATTTGAAATCAGAATATTTGAGGCTGGGAATATCGGGCGATGACGCAAACTGAGCATATTGTTTCATCAACTCTTCCCGATGCCAACTATAGTCATCGGATTCTCTTACC
>JAFYUA010000227.1 GCA_017549745.1 Clostridia bacterium
GTTCTTGTTTTTATTGAGCCGCCTACGTTAAGACCCTCAAATTTAACAAGAATCTGTGCACAATCATTATCCGGTATATGTTGAAGTCTTATCATGGGCGTGTTACCCATTGCTTCAAGAATATTGTCGAATATCATCAAATCATTCCTTACGTTGAAATTTCACAACTGATATATTATATCATAAACACACCATGTTTTTCAATAGAAAATTGAAATTTTTACCAATATATATGATTTTATTCTATTGGTTCAAAATCGGCTGCGCCATGTTTGCAAAGCGGACATATATAATCATCAGGAAGAGTATCGCCCTCATATACATAGCCGCATATTTTACACACATAGCCTTTCTTCCCCTCGGTGTTGGGACGAGGTTTTACATTTTCAAGATAATAGTTATATGTCATTGTATCCTTGGTGTCAATAACTCTGGATTCAGTGACAGAGCATATAAACATGCCATGGGTGTCCAAATCAACATATTGTTCCACCTTCAATGACATAAAAGCATTGATGTATCTGCCAAGAAAAATCAGACCATTATCCGAACGGAAAACAGTTGTATTTTCAAATTTATCTTTGTTTCTGCCGCTGGAAAAGCCAAATTGTTTGAACAAAGAAAACGGAGCTTCGTTGGTGAGAAAATTAACATTCATCACGCCTGTTCGCTTGATTATATGGTGCGAATAGTTTTCTTTGTTGATAGTTATTCCCACTGTATCGGGCGAGTTGGTAAGCTGAGTAACCGCATTGACAATCAGTCCATTGTCTTTTTCACCGTCTCTGCATGTAACCACATACAGACCATACCCTATTTTGAACATAGCCTCGGGATTTGTTTTCTCCGCCATTACTTTGTTTTGCGCTATATATTCTTTGCACATCTCATCTGTCAGACATTCGATTTGCTTTTTGGCTTCGTCATTGACAACTGATTTTATAGTTACGATGCACTGGCAAAAATCAAGTTCGGGGCAATGCTCAAGCATTTGCTTCATAATTTTGGCAGCAAGCGGTGACCAACTTCCGTTTTCTACAAAGGCAACCTTGCGCTTGCGGAAATTGCGCTCCACAAGACCATCAATAAATTGCTTCATGCAAGGAAAGATACCAGCATTATAGGTGGTTGTGGCAAGTATCAATTTGCTATATTTAAATGCATTTTCAATAGCTTCTGCCATATCACACCTTGCCAAATCGCAAAGGTACACTTCGGGACAGTTTTTTGATTTGAGCTTTTCGCAAATCAGTTCGGCCGCTTTGGCAGTGTTGCCATATACAGAGCTGTAGGCAACCATGACACCGTCGGTTTCTGCCTGATAAGATGACCATGTGTTATATATATCAAGATAGTATGGAATATTATCTTTGAGAACAGGCCCATGAAGCGGGCAAATATATTGTATATCAAGATTTGAAGCTTTGGCAAGCAGTGCCTGAACCTGAGAGCCATATTTGCCTACTATGCCAATATAATATCTTCGGGCTTCACAAAGCCATTCTTCGCTGCGGTCAAGCGCACCGAATTTGCCAAACCCATCTGCTGAAAAGAGGATTTTTTCATTATGCTCATATGTCACCATAACCTCAGGCCAGTGAACCATAGGTGCAAAAACAAACTGCAAAGTGTGCTTCCCCAAAGGCAGGGTATCATTTTCTTCAACAATCAACCTGTTTTTGATTTCAACATTCGGGAAATATGCTTCAATCATGTTGAAAGCTTTTTGATTAGTAACAACCGTTACATCAGGAAATGTTCCCATGAATGCAGCAATATTGGCCGAATGGTCAGGCTCCATGTGTTGTATGATAAGATAGTCGGGATTTCTCTTGCCTATAGCCTCTTGTATATTATCAAGCCACTGGTGAGAAAAACGCGCATCCACAGTGTCAAGAACGGCAATTTTATCATCAACTATGACATACGAATTATATGACATTCCATTTGGTACAGTGTATTGCCCTTCAAATAAATCGATTTCATGGTCATTTACACCAACCATATATACAGACTCTGTTACCTTGTTCATATTTTAGTAACCCCCTCAAAAGAATTACTTATATTTTTACCTCTTAAAGAATATTTATCCTGTTGAAATTATTTTTGGGTGTCGGCAGTCTTTTTGGTGTAGTTGAGCATAAAAATTCCTACGCACACAAGTGCAAGTGCCACCAGAATGTTGAGAAGCGACACATCAGAGCTTTCGGTAAGCATGATTTTTGAAAGTATAACTCCAAAAACAGGTGTCATAAAGCTGAAAATGGTGACTTTTGACACAGGGTTATATTTGAGCAAAATTCCCCAAAGAGCATATGCTAAAGCAGACAGCATAGAAAGATAGGTTAAAACCCCAAAAGCTGCAACGCTTTCTATAACAATGGCACCGCCTGTGATTAATCCAACAACGCTCATAAACAAACCGCCTACTATGAACTGATAGCCACTGATGATAACAGGGTCTTCATGACTGGAATAAATTTTTATGAGTGTGGAGGATACGGCGAGCGACACTGCCGAAAACAAAACAAATGCATCGCCGGTGAAATTCATATTAAAATCAAGACCTTTGAGATTTACTGCAACTATGCCAGCAAAACCGATTAGACATGCAACTATCTTTTTGAAAGTGAGCTTTTCTATCCTGAAAATAAGACTCGAAACGAAAATTGCAAAAAATGCACTTGAACCGCTTATAATAGTTCCTTTGACGCCTGATGTGTTTGCAAGACCTACATAGAAAAATATGTATTGAATAACGGTCTGAAAGCTTGCAACTTTGCAGACCCTACCCCAGTTGGATGCCTTAGGGTGCAAAACTCTTCGTGCAGCAATGCTATATATGAGCACTGTGAGTATGCCTGCAAACATGAAGCGTACACCTGCAAAAAGTATGGTGGAAGGCGTGTTTTTGACGGGCAAAATCATTTCATATCCGAGCTTAATAAAAGCAGTGGCACTACCCCACAGTGCACAACACAAAAGAGCACAGAGCGTGACAAAAAGCGGGTTAGTGTAAATCTTTTTTGTATTGTTTTTCATAAATATCACCTTATCTTTCGTAAAATTGATTTGTTACATCATAAACTGAATCGTTTTTATAGTCAAACACTATTATTTTATCATCAAATTTTTCAAATCTCAAATGCTTTATTGCCGACTTGGCAGGTATATTGTAATAATCGGGCAGACATTTTTGCTTGAGCGATTCGTCTTTCAAAAACGAATAAACCTCATCAGAAAGCTTGAATTTCTCATCGGTATTTGCCCAATACGGTAATTTTCCCGGATGTAATGAGCTTATATAGTCATAACGCAAATGCTTTTCAAACTCTTTGCCAAGATGCGAAAAGCATTCATAGACATAGTCAAAAAGAGCTGCCTTTGAAAACGAAGCACCAATCAGCTTGCGAGAACGGAAAAACTCTGTCAAAATCGAAAAAATCTCAAAAGCGTCTGTATAATTCATTAATAGATATTCAACAGTTTTGCAGAACGCACCGCTGTTATATACCTTGTCGAAAACCATCTCCAAATCCTTTAAAAACAAAATTTCTTCACAGGTTATATACTTATTGGAGATAATTTCATATGGTGCTTTATCACGATATATAATCTTGTGTTCCTCTGCTTCTGCCAGCATTGATGAGCCTTTTAAAAGTTTCAAAAATCCGAGCTGCAGCACATGCGGTCTGAGAGCTAAAACTTCATTGAAAGAATTGCGAAACGAAGCAAAATCTTCAAAGGGCAAGCCAGCAATCAAATCCAGATGAACATGGATTTGGGTTTCAGATAAAAGCCTGTGTATGTATTTGAACAAACGGGTTTTATCACATTTGCGATTTATGGCAGATAGCGTAGCGTCATTTGTGGATTGAACACCAATTTCAAACTGGAGTTTTTCACCATTGACCTGTTTTAGCACATCAATTGCTTCATCATCTAAAAGCTCACCTGTGATTTCCATGTGAAATCGGGTGTTTCCTTTCAAATCTGAGATATGCTTCCAGATTTCGTCAGCTCTTCGGCGGTCAGCGTTAAAGGTTCTGTCTACAAATTTGACAAGTGTAACGCCACTTGCATCGAAGAATGTTAAATCATTCTTGACATGCTCTGTATCTTTGAAGCGCACCCTTGCATTTGCGCCAGAGAGGCAATATTTGCACGAATAAGGACAGCCACGGGATGACTCATAATATACTATTTTGTTAGCATCAAAAGATTCAGCATCATATGGAAAAGGAATATCGCAAAAATCTACCGCATCTGAAAAACCATTATCTATAACATCAGCATTTTTGCGATAAGCAACACCTTTTTCGGGAAGCTTGTCACCATTGATGATATGATTAACCAAAAGGGGGAAAGTAATCTCGCCCTCGCCTATTATTATGTAATCAACAAAAGGGTGAGTGCGCATAACAGATAAAGCATCATAGCTGACCTCGGGGCCGCCAAGAATAATCTTGACAGATGGAATGGCTTTCTTTAGGTCGGAACACAATTCGAGCACAAGGTTAATATTCCAGATGTAGCAGGAAAAAGCCACAATATCAGGTTTTTTTAAAATTATCTCTCTTTCAATTGACAAAGGATTGTCATTGATGCTGAATTCGCAAATTTGCGCATCATAATCGTTTGCTATGGCAGAATAAAGATATCTGATTGCAAGATTGGTGTGGACATATTTTGCATTGACACCTGCAAGAATTACGCTCATTGAACCCCTCCTCTCAAATCATGCTATATCACATGTCATTATACCACAAAACAAACTATTTTGTCACTAACTCTTATTCATAATAATATAAATTTTTCCCATAAAATTTTGTGCAGTTACTCGCCGCAAAATAATTCACTCACGATCGCCGCAAGCCATGGTGCATTTTCACTGTGGTGCAAAGAAATTCTCTCAGGTGCTCTTTGAGTCAAAAAAGATAAAAGCTTATCTGATGTTATGTCAACCACAGGCTCATCATCTACTGTGACAGACACGCAATCATCTTTTTTGAAATCCACATCTGCACAGTCACAATTTCTGTTTGAAAGTGCTGAATATGTGCGTATTACATTAAGGAAACAGGCTCGTTCTTTCTGATACATCAATTCTTCACAGATGCTATCAGTCAGTTCGTTTGCGGTTGACATAATATTTTTTATGTTAAACAAAATCAGGCTTGGTAAATTTAATTTTCTGTGTTTTAAAATAATATTTTTGGTTTCACACATGAATTGTGAACCAGATAATTCA
>JAFYUA010000228.1 GCA_017549745.1 Clostridia bacterium
CGCTGAGGGTGACCCCGAAAACGGCATCGCTCCAGGCACTGCATGGGAAGATGTAAGCGAAGATTGGGTGTGCCCCACTTGCGGTCTTGGCAAAGACGCATTTGAAGAAGAATAAAGAGTGCTTTAAAAGCTGCCGATGAAAATCGGCAGCTTTTTTATGTTATTGCAGTTTGACATAAAGAGCGTTTTATAGTATAATAATATGTTAGTTAAATACATCGGAAGGATGGAGTTTTTATGACAAAAATCGATATATTTTCGGGCTTTCTTGGTGCAGGAAAGACCACTTTAATCAAAAAACTTATTGCCGAAGCGTATGCAGGCGAAAAGCTTGTGCTTATTGAAAACGAATTTGGCGAAATTGGCATAGACGGCGGCTTTTTGCAGGACTCAGGCGTTGAAGTGACCGAAATGAATTCGGGTTGCATTTGTTGCTCGCTTGTGGGTGATTTTGGCGAGGCACTCAAAAAGGTGCTGGCAGATTTTGCCCCCGACCGCATACTCATTGAGCCATCGGGCGTAGGCAAGCTCTCTGATGTAATAAAGGCAGTGCAGGCAATAGGCTCAGATGATGCCGTCCTCAATTCATACACCACGGTGGTAGATGCGGCAAAGTGCAAAATGTATATGAAAAACTTTGGCGAATTTTTCAATGACCAGGTTGAAAATGCAGCCACCATTATCCTCAGCCACACAAACAGTGCAGGCGATGCCAAATGCCAAAAGTGCATTGAGCTTATTCGCGAGCATAATGCTGATGCAGTCATAGTTGCTACAAGCTGGGATAAGGTAGATGGCAAGGATATCCTCGCTGCCATGGAGAGAGAAAACACTCTTGAAGCCCAGATGCAAAAACTAAAAGACGAAGAAGCCTGCCCCGTGTGCGGTCATCATCACCATGACGAGCATCATCATGAGCACTCTCATGGACAGTGTCATGCACACCATCATGACCACGATGAGCATTGCCATTGCGGTGGTCATCACGAGCACCACCACGAGCATGACGAGCACTGCTGTTGTGGCGGACATCATGAGCACCACCATGACGAGCACTGCCACTGTGGCGATCATCATGACCATCATCATCATGCCGATGATGTGTTCACAAGCTGGGGCAGAGAAACCACTGCCAGATTCACCAAAGAGCAGATTCAAAATGCACTCAGTGCCTTTGCAGATTTTGAAACCTATGGCACAGTGCTTCGTGCCAAGGGGATTGTGGAGGGGATCGACGGCGAGTGGATTCACTTTGATTATGTGCCCGATGAGAGCGATGTGAGAACAGGAAGCGCGTCGGTCATTGGCAGAATATGCGTCATTGGTTCCGACATCAACGAATCTGCCATAGCAGAGCTTTTTAATATTTAATTGTGAGGATAAAAACATGGCAACAGAAATTCCCGTATATCTTTTCACAGGCTTTTTGGAAGCAGGCAAAACCAAAACCATTCAGGAAACTTTGGCTGATGAAGGCTTCAACACAGGCGAGCGCACTCTGCTACTCATGTGTGAATATGGCATCGAAGAGTATGACCCATCCGAATGGGCAGGGGACAGCGTGTTTATAGAAGAGATCGAAAACGAAGCTGACCTCACCCAGAAGTGTCTTTCATCGCTTGCCAAAAAACACAGAGCAGAGCGCGTGGTTATCGAATACAACGGCATGTGGAAGCTCGACACTCTCTACAATGCAGTGCCGCGCAACTGGCTCATATATCAGCAGCTTTTCTTTGCTGATGCAGCTACTTTTGAAAATTATAACAATAATATGCGCTCTTTGGTGGTTGACAAGCTCACCAACTGTGAGCTCATAGTGTTCAACCGCCCCACCCCCGATATCAACAAGGACACTCTTCACAAAATAGTGAGGGGTGTGAGCCGAAGAGCATCTATTGCCTATGAATATCCCGACGGCACTTTGGAATATGATGAACAAGAG
>JAFYUA010000229.1 GCA_017549745.1 Clostridia bacterium
TAAGGATAATGGGAACATCAGCGCCAAAATTCTGATTGCAATATTCTATCCAGCTAAGCACATCATAGCGCTCCTTGATGCCAAATGTGATGGTATGGCTTTGGCTTCTGCCATGAGCTCTCTGGTCAGGCATGAGCACATTGTAGCCGTGGTCCTTGCAGTACCAGAAGCCCCCGCTTGCATCGCGCTTGGCATTGCTGCGATAGCCATGAAAGCATATCACCAAAGGCGCATTGTCGCGATTGTGATAATAGCGGCCTGCAAGGCGATGACCATCATGAGAAGTGGTGTAGACCCATTTGAGGTCCACATCGGCAAAAAGATTCATATTGTGACTGACCCTGAGGCGATAGCTGTCATATTTCTTGTCGGGTGGTGCGCCTGCTTCAAGGCGTCTTTTTCTCTTGCGTGAGAAAAACGAAATATAATAGATGGAATATATAGCTCCCAAAAACATAAGAAGAAGCACTAATAGAACAAAAACAATAATCATGGGTTCACACCTTGATTGGCAGATGAATCTGCTGCTTGCTCTGAGCTCACAGGCTCAGGGACACTTTCTTCAATGATTGCAGGCGGCTCTGTTGCCACAGGCGCCTGGCTCTCAACAGTTTCGCGTTTTTTGGTGCCTACTCTTTCCACCTGAGTGGTTGGGCTGTAGGAACTCTTGGCAAGAGGAGTGCGCGATACTACCTCGCCGTTTTCTTTTATTACTTTGTATGATTGAGTGTTAGTGCCATTTGCTCCGCGCTCTTCCACCTTGCGCTCGTCTTCATACATGGTGTCATCTTTTATAACGGTGGTGGAATACTGGCGCGAGCCTGTGATGGCTGTTTCGATGGAGATATCTTTGAGATATTTTTTCCTACCATATATATTAACAGTGAGATTGTTACCATCGGCAAGCACTTCGAGCTTGACGGGGGTTTCTTTGTTATTCTTGAATTTAAAATCTATGGTGCCATAAGACACTGTGGCATCTCTGCCAAGAGGCACATAGGACACAGGGAGACTATGGTTGGTGCGATATACTATCTCAAGGTCGGCAAATACAACTGCATTGTAGAGTGTTGACGAAACCTGACAAATGCCGCCGCCAATTCCGTCGACCACCTTGCTGCCGCTATAGACATGAGCCACCTTGTAGCCTGTGGCAGCAGTGCGGGGCCCCACGATGTCATTGAACGAAAACACCTCGCCCGGGTTTAAAATCCTGCCGTTTATCTTTTCTGATGCAAGGCGGATATTTTCTTTGCGGTTGGGTGAGCTTGAAGAATAATTGGTGAAGAATGAGCCTATGACACAATCCGTAAATTCTGCTTCAAGCTCTGCGGCAGTAACTTCGGGATAGGTGATGAGAGCAGGGATAGTGTAGCTCTCGGTACTATGTTCATTTTCTTTTATGATGCGCTTTGCCTGGTCACAATCAATCTTCACTCCCACAACCTCACCGATGATGTTGATGGTGTCACCACTTTGGTCACACACTGCGTCCACAGGTTCACGGTTGTATTCCTCGCAAAAAGCATCGGGGTTTATGGGGTCAGGCAAGATATCTTCTATCTGCACTTTTATGGGTGCATCGAGGCTTGCATTGGTGCAAGCATTGGCTATGGCAGACACCACCTTGACTGCATTTATGCCTCTGCCGCTTTTGCCATTGGTGACAATGAGGCAATCCTGGCCTATTTCAACCGAGTATTGCTGCACATCTATAATATGCTCAGGCATATTCTCAGAGAGCGCATATTGCAAAAGATTCATGTCGCACGAAAGGCTGAGGTCGATTTTCTGAGGATTATTTTTGAATTCAAGCAAGTTCTTGATTTTTGAAAAAATCGAACCATCTTTGCCATAGGCAACGGCTGAGTCGGCAGTAGCTTCAAAATCGGTGGCGAGACCAACCTGCGAGCCATAAATGGTAAACTGCACGCCCTCACATTCCAAAAGAGGATTGAGCTCATCACCATCAAACTCCCGCGCAACGGTTTTGAGCACCATCTCGCGGTCCATGCCGCCAAGGTGCACATCACCAATGTATACTCCCTCATACACGCGGTCGCCTGATGAAGCATAAGCAAGGTAGCCCAATGCTGCCACTA
>JAFYUA010000230.1 GCA_017549745.1 Clostridia bacterium
AAGGAATGTATCACCGCTTCCAACGGAAAGCAGTGCCGAATCTCCGCTGACGCCGATGTATCTGGCTACTTTGGCATCAAGCATATTGTACATAATTGTCATGATGCTTTGAAAATCTGCCTTTGTATATTCATCTGTTACAGGAACATTCTGAAGCAATCCGAGGTTTGTTGCCTGCTGAATGTAACCATAGGGATATCCGCCCGACAATTTAGCGATTTCGTCATAACCCAAAATCGACACCATAACCTTGATTGCCTGATAACAGCTTATTTTTTGGTCGGGTTCAAACTTGCCGTTGCCGGTACCGCCCATGTAGCCATATTTGCACACGAGCATGATGGAATCATAGTTTTCATCATCAGCTCTCACATCAGAAAAGCTGCAGGCATCGCCTGCTGTTCCATATCGGTCAATGCCCGAAAATCTGGCAACAAGAGCTGCAAAATCGCCCCTTTTTATTTCTTTGGGTTGCAGGGGTTTATATTCAAAATTATCAGGCAAAAGTCCCAACTCATCCAATAGCTCAGCATATGATGGGGTTTTGTCAATTGAAGGGGAATCGGCTCCCACACACGGAATCGAACTCAAAAGAAATGAACAAGCTATAACAAGCGTTAGTATTTTTGTTTTTAGTCTCATTTCACCCCTCCATTCTGCTAAGCACTTCATAGATTATTTTTGCCGCCTGTGCTCTGGTGGCATTTGCAAGCGGTTCAAAAGAGCCATCGCCCATTCCATTTACCAAACCACTCTCTGCCATAACACTGATCGGGAGCTTGGCATAAGGCGAAATTTGGTCGTCATCAATAAATGAGCTGTTGTTGCCATCGGCAAGCGGAACATTCAAAGCGGTTGCCACTTTGTACAAAATCACCGTCATATCCTGACGGGAAATTTTTTGACCTATGCCAAAAAATTCGTTGTCAAGACCGTTTATCACGCCTGCATCATAAGCACTTGCAACATAGCTATGGCTCCAGTGAGCAGATGGACAATCAACAAAATGACTTTGAGCATTGGGGTTATAACTACCCATTGCCACAATTGCCATCTTGGCAAATTCTTCTCTCGTGACAAAGCGGTGAGGAGAGAATACTCCATCTGACACACCGCTGACCACACCGCGCCTGTGCAATGTTTCTATGGCATCTTTTGCCCACGCTGCACTGTCCAGGTCGCTAAATACAGTGTCTGCAGCTGCATCGCCGACTTGCTCGGCAGGAGCTTGCGGAATACTTACTACACTGCCCGACTTGCCCCCGGAAGAAGCCGAGTCCTTTTTCGTATTCAAAGCTTTCTCCACTGCTTTGCCAACTGCGGTTTCAAGTTGCCCTATGTCAGAAAACTGTTTGCCTATTATTTCAAGTGCGGCAGCCTTTTTGTTGCCAAGTGCATAATAAGCCAAAAAGTCTGAATCATACCAAAGTGAAGCAGCCTTCAACACAGGTTCGAGCAACAGGTAATTATCTGCTGTTTTTACAGAGGCAAAAATAGCAGCACTACCCAAAGAATCAATCAAACCACTCGCCAAGCCAAAAGGTTTGTTTTTATATACATCAGCCGCTACGAGTGCTTTGCCATCAGCATTTAACGACTCGTAGGTTTCAAAAATACTGCATTCAGGTTTGAGATATGATTTATATTTTTCAAGTGTGGTATAAACCGTTGTTTCATCTGGAGCTTTGTTTATTTCGTATGCTACTATGGCACAATTGATCCTTTGCAAAGCTTCTTTGACGCTTTGTGCATTTCTTTTGCAAAGCGAAACGATTGTGTTTCTTTCTGATTGAGCATAAAAAGCAAAATCATCTGCCTGTACAATGTCTGCATTATTATAGATAAAATCTGCAAGGTCATCGCCGGATACATTTTCATCACAAAACTTTTGAGTAAACATTGCATCAAAGGTGGGTGAAATGTACAAAAATGCTTTTGGTATGTACTGAGGCGATTGACCACCAAGACATATCCTCACAGAATAATAGCCTGAGTCACCGCTGATTTTAAATTGAGGAAAAGAAAACTCTCCATCGGCATTGCATCGCGTTTCTCTTATGTTAGTGAGAATTGCTTTCAGACCGGCAGAATCAGCATTGATGACATCGGAGTCGCTTTTACCGGGTTTGATGACCTGCATTGTGACAGACTTGCCCGACGCGTTATCATATGACCCCGACACTGACAAAACAAAGGTGTCAGGGTCATATGCAATATTGGCATCAGCACTTGCAGCTACACAAGAAAGAATACAGAAAGCTGTGGTTATCAATAGTATAGCCAAAAATTTTTTCATGGTTTCTCCTCTTTTCGGCTCAAATATCTTCACTTGTTAAAAGCGGCTCAGAACC
>JAFYUA010000231.1 GCA_017549745.1 Clostridia bacterium
AAAAAACAACCGCATACCTTTCGGTATGCGGTTTAGTTGGTGGTGCGAGCAGTGGGACTTGAACCCACACGTACGAAACACACGCCCCTCAAACGTGCCTGTCTGCCAATTCCAGCATGCTCGCGTACCGCGTCAACAAAAAATATTATAGCACCAAGATGCCCGTTTGTCAACAACTTTTTGAAAAAAATCGCAATTTTTTTCAAAAAAGTTGTTTGACATAAAAATAGCCAAATACTTTGCCAGATTTATGTGCATTGTGCATATATTTCATTTAATATTAAATTTCATACTGCAAATATTAATCTTGGTGATAAAATTGATTGCAAACAAAAAACTCATTTGGCTTGTTCTATTGCTTACGGCCGCTATTGCCATAGCTATTGCAATAAACGCCTCGGGCAGTGACGAAAATACATCTTCACCACGGGGAGTATTTGTAAAAAGGATTGATTATTATGGATGTTAAAAAAAGAGAAAAACAATACAGCGAGCTTGTAGACCAAAAATCGCCGCCGTCGGAGCTTTTTAAAGACATGTGCCTTTCATTTGTGATAGGCGGATTGATATGCGTTGTGGGTCAGTTGATAAACAATCTGATAAGCTCATTTGACCTCAAAAAAGAAGATGCATCATCGCTCACATCGGCATCACTTATTCTGATTGGTGCGCTTCTCACAGGAATCGGTGTGTATGACAACATTGCGCGCTACGGCAAAGCAGGCACACTTGTGCCCATAACGGGATTTGCCAACAGCATTGTGTCGCCTGCCATGGAATACAAAACCGAGGGCTATGTGCTTGGTGTGGGTGCAAAAATGTTCATCATTGCAGGACCTGTGCTTGTGTATGGCATTACTGCATCGGCAGTGTATGGCGTGATATATTATTTTTTGAAATGAGGTAGCCAGGATGAGAGACAGAACCATAACTTTAAACAATGTGTATATAAAAAGCACATTTTCTTCTGTGGGTGCCAAAGAAAGCGAAGGGCCTTTGGCAAAATATTTTGACGCAAGATATTCCGATGACCTGCTCGGGCAGGATTCGTGGGAAAAGGCTGAAAGCACCCTCATCAAAAACACTGTGTCGGGCGCACTGACGAGCGCATCGATGACGGCGGAAGATGTTGACATGCTTTTTGCGGGTGATTTGCTCAATCAATGCACCGCAAGTTCGTTTGGGCTCAAAGCCTTTGACATTCCATTTTTCGGGCTATACGGAGCATGCTCCACATTTGTCGAGAGCATGTGCCTTGCAGCCATGATGATTGATGGCGGCTATGCATCGACCGCGGCGGCGGCAACATCGAGCCACTTTTGTTCTTCGCAAAAGCAATACAGATTTCCGCTGGAATACGGCGAGGTGAGAACTCCCACTTCGCAATGGACAGTGACAGGCAGCGGTTGCGCCATACTCACGGGCGAAAAATCTGCTTTGAAGATAAACAAAATAACGGTGGGCAAGATTGTTGACCTTGGCATAACCGACGCCAACAACATGGGAGCCGCAATGGCGCCATCTGCCGCCGACACAATATATGCCCATCTGGCACACACCAAAACCACGCCCGACGATTATGACTGCATCGTGACGGGCGACCTTGCAACAGTGGGCACAGAGCTTTTGATTGAGCTTATGAAAGAAAAGAAAGTGGACATCAGAAAAAAGCATCTTGATTGCGGCTCGCTCATATATGACCGCGACACGCAGAATGTGGAGGCAGGCGGAAGCGGCTGCGGCTGC
>JAFYUA010000232.1 GCA_017549745.1 Clostridia bacterium
GATTTTTTCCTGCTCATCGTCAACCCAATAACAAAATGTGCCAAGGTCGGTTGAGGGGTCAATATCGTCTGCCGTAACAGTGGTGATTTCATTCTCTTCGTTTATTTCATAAAAGAGAACCGTGTCCTTCAGAGTTTTGGCCTCCTCTTTTGCATACACCACGAGATTATAACCAAGATAAGCCGATATGTCAGATTTACCAATGGCAAGCTTGGTATCACCCATCAAAATTTCATCGGTTCCAAGAGCTGCCTCTGTATATATACCTGTGTTGCGGGTGGCAGTCACAACCCCCTCGTATCTTTTCACCTTGAGTTCATCGGTGAGAATGGTGCGCCGTTCATCTTCGGCATAATCTATTTTGTCACTGCCAAAGCCTGTTTGCTCAAGTCTTGGTTTGTCAAGACAATTATATAAAAGAAGCGCCACATCGCCGCGGGTCACATAAGCCGACGAGCCAAGAGAGAGACCATCGAGAATATCCAATTCATTTGCCACTGTTATGTAGCCCGACGGATATCCGCCTTTTGCCTCCGCTATGGGCTTATAACCCAGAATTGTCACCATGGTTTTGACAATCTCGTTAAAGCTTATTTTTTCTTCGGGATTGAAGGTACCGTCACCATAGCCCGAAAAATAGCCAATCGAGTAGCCTGCATTTACATATTCAAATGCCCAGTGCTTTTTGCTGACATCCTTGAATACGACTTCTTCAGAAATCGAATAGATTGATGTATCGAGCATTCGGACAACCATAGCAGCAAACTCAGCACGCGATATCCCCTCTGCCGGTCTGAAGGTTTTATCTTCATAGCCGCCTACAATATCAAGCTCGCTGAGCACATACACAGCCTGTTCATACTCGGTGCCGTCGGTGTCAGAGAAAGCTAAAGCCGGAGTCAACTGAAACAAAATCAGAAATGCTGTCACAAGAGATATTATTTGTTTGCTCATAATCCGGCACCTACCTTTCTAAGCTTCAAGAGCTCATTGCATACCTTAGCTGCCATTGCACGGGTGCAGGCTGTTTTGGGCGAAAACAGTCCGCCCCCTACTCCGTTTATTATGCCGGCGCCTGAGAGTGTATATATGCTATCTGCTGCGTAAGCTGAAATTTGTGACTCATCGGCAAATGGAGAAGAAGCGACATTTGCAAGCTCAAGATTTGAAAGCTGAGCACCTCTTGCAGCAAGAACCGCCATATCCTGACGGGTCAGAGTTTCTCCCTTGCCAAAGCTGCCATCACCTCTGCCTGTGGTGAGCCCCGCTTTATATGCCGAGGCAAGATATGCAACAGACCAATCATCATCAGAAACATCTGAAAACACATTTTGTGCAGATACATCATACAAACCGAAAGCGGCAACCAGCATCTTAACAAATTCTTCTCTTGTAACAAGACGGTCAGGCTCAAAGGTGGTGTCACTTGTGCCCGAAATAATGTTTTGGGCATAGAGTGATGCTACAGATTCATATGACCAATGAGCAGATGAGATGTCTGTGAACGGAAGGGATTTGGAATCGCCATTCGGTTGCGAAGCTTCGGGCAATATTCCACTGCCGCCCGACACAGAGTAGCCATTGCCGCTGCCCTTTGACGGGGAAGAAGTGTTTGGAACAACAGGAGTGTCCGCTGCAGCTCTTTGCACAATGAGTTCAAATTCACCTTTTGCAGCTTCAATAGTGGCATAATCATTCTTTACAAGCGCTTTGCACACAGAATCTTTCAATGCTTCATCAAGAGCTGCATAGGTTACATTATCAAGAATACCCAAAACGCCATTTTCTGCCTCTAAAACCGAGCGAGCAGTTTGTTCTGTGGCGGTGTTTAGTTTGTTGAGTGAAATTTCTTCAACAAATGCCTGTTTCATAGCTTCAAAGCGATTGAACCTGAGTGCATCAACCTTGGCAAACACAATGTCTGCAATGTTTGCACTTTCACTGAGGTCGAGCCCTATTTTTGCCTGATTAGCGCGCGCAAGAGCAACAAATTCGTTGCCCGATGCTTCACAAAGCTGTGCGAGAATAAGAGCATCTGCAAAAGCTGATTCAAAGGCAGCGGAATCTGCATACACATTGCCATTGAGAAAATCAGACACAAGAGTTTTGTCGACAATTTTGGAATATGCATCAGTATCAACATCAAAATGACCCAAATATTTTTCAAGCGCTTGGGCAGCTTTTCCATCTGACACACACTCCAGAGCATCGGCTATTTCGTTATTTAATATTTCTGCCAAGGCAGCTTCATATTCAGAAGCTACATTTTCGGGGGAAGTGAATTCAAATCCTGCAAGAGACTCATATGCCGCCTCTTTATTCACAATAGCTGACAGAAGCGCAAGGTCTGCATTGAATATCTTGTTGTAGCCATCGAGCACACCTCCAAGCTCATTTGCAGGCGCAGCATTCAGTTCTGCCAAGGCAGTGGATGGCAATACATTCTTCACTTGCACTGATTCGCTTCCGATTTCGATTGTGTAGATAAGGTCATCAGCCGAAGAAATGTACAGCGTCTTTGAAAAATCATCACTGCCCATACCCACCTGACCAACATCAATCAATTTTGACAAGGTTGAATCCTTAATGAGAAAAGTAGTCTCAAATTTTGCGTTTTTGGTGCCGGTGACAACAACATGTCCGTCACCTGTGGGATAAGCCTTGTAGCCTGCACACAAAGCAGTTTGACAAATCAGCATCAGGCTCAAAACTAAAACCAATATCTTTTTCATGGGGTCTCCTTTCTTAATTATTTTTATTGTGCATTAAGATTGTATCTTGCTCTTCTGTGGTATCTTCCTTTTTGAACATAGGCATAAACATCAATGTTTTCAGCCTCGTAAATTTCCAATGTGCCATTTTCGTCGATGTATGCATTGTTTTCATCATCGACCATAAAGCTTACATCTGATGGGGCAATGTCAACTATCGTTCCATCGCTCATAATACCATCTACACGGAATCTGTAAACTTCTCCTGCTTCAAAAGAGAATTTGTTGTTGTTGTTGAGTTCTTCCCAATCTTCGGCATCGGCTTGGGCGTCAGCAAGTGATGAGTAATACCTTATTTCAGTAATAGAGTTATATTCATTGCTCGTATTACCTTTGCCTGCATAGCGCACATAACGAGCCTCGGTGGGTTCAAGCTCAAAGAGCTGCATATCGAGCGTGAGACCACTGCTCTGACCGGAATAAACGGTGGTCCACTCTTTTGCGTCAACGGAGGTTTGAATGTCAAATATGTCACATCTTATGTCTCCATTGAACCATGCAACATGCATATGAGTAACTTTTTTAATTTCTCCGAAGTCGGCTGTAAGATATGCACATTTTTCGCCACCGTCTTCTTCAGTTGGTGTCAGTCCACTCCATCTTGTTTCAATAGAGCCGTCGAATGCCCCTTTGCCGATGTTACCATCATTGGTTGAATCGGTGACAGCCACAACCGGAATGTGAGTTGCACCCTCACTGCCTTCGGGAATATACTCTTCTTCCTCTATGCAATGAAGGTTAATTTCTTTCAGATATGGTTCAGTCAATTGATACTCATTGTCTGCAAAAAAGAATGTGTAATCCGTTCCCTCCAGATTTACTACAACTTGCTCATTGCCACTCTCTTCAATCACCTCGCCTCCGGCGATACTCACTTTAACAACATTTTCTTTATTGCTGAGCACGTAATACTGTGTTTTTTCAGGATGAAAATAAAATGCTTTTTCGCCGTTTATCTCGATGTCATATTTTAAAACTGATTTAAGTTCTTCATAAAGTTCGGGATAATCAGCATAAGGCTTTTCGGTGTCAGAGACGAGCACAAGCCCATTGTCATAGTCAACATACTTTTCCAACGCCTCTGAAACTGCGCGAAGAGGAATATATGTTCTGCCGTTTTCTATGAATGCGGGCGAGTCGATTTCGATTGTTTTGCCATTGGCAACTATATAATTTTCGTCAATTTTGATTTTGACTTCCCTATAGTCACAGTTTACAGTAACCTCTCTTGATTCACCATTCCATTGCACACTGCCGCCAAGTGATTCAGAAATAAATCGCAACGGCACCATTATGCGGTCATTTTTGGTGAGTGGTATAACCTCGGGGTTTTCGGAATCTATGAGCACTTTCTCTCCATTTGCATAGGCAAGGCTTCTGCCTTGAAGCATTGCCACGGAACCGGCTGCAATAGATGAAAGTCGATTGCCCTCTTTTCCTGAAACCTTCCAGCTATCAAGCGGTGTCACCTTGGTCACATCGCCCGGTGCAGCCTGATTTCCCGCAAGGGGAATAAATTCAACCGCTATGGTTGTGTTTCCTTGGCATTGCATATTTATGGCGAGCTTGGTGCCATAAGTGGAAGGCTGAACTTCGGGGTCGGGCGAGGTGGGAAGAGGAGCAGCTTCTTTCAAAATAAATTCGGCACTATTGGGAGCAAGTATGCGCACAAGCATTTTCTTGCCGCCCTGATAAAACATAGCACTCTTTCCATCATCAGCAACTACCATCTCGGCATCTGTTTTAGCAAACCACCAAACATCGTTCTCGGCCTCAGAAAATACAATTTCATCCTGAACTATGATTCGGCTACGGTCATCAAAGAGCTTTATACCGCGTTTGTAAGTGTCGATGTAATCCTCATAGGCAGGTGTCATATCATAGACAAAATATCCTTCATCAGTTGAACTGCCATGGCTTATCAAAGGAGTTTTTTCATTTTCTTCCATTTGACCAAAGCTTTCGTCAGGATTTACAACAACAACATTATTTCCTTCAGGTCTGCGTATATAGCTTTGTTTGGCTACTTTGCCGGACCAACTGTAGTTAACTGCACCAGGAAGCTTTATCCATCGCTGCCCAAGAGCATCGATGGCAAATGCACCCAAATCCCAGTGCTGGTGAGTGAGTCCGTTCAATCCGGCTTTCATCGACACAAACACGGTGCTGTCATTTCGTGCCCATGAGCTTCGCATGGTCGATATGCCGATGTCAAAATTTTTATCCAGTGAAACATTGTCGGTGGTCAAATCCATTGGCTGATAATACACAAGCGCCTGAACAAGGTCATCCCATCTTGAAAAATTCGTGACATTATTAAGATTTGGAGCCATATTCATAAAATGAACGAGCTGTTCTGGCTTGTCGAGTTTTGTTGCAATATAAACCTGAGCTGCGCCATAAACATTGCCTGCAGTGGTGTCGCCATAGTTAACCGAAAGCGGTGCACCCTGCAGATATGTAGCAAAGTCTCCTGCATCTGCCACACCAGGAGCTTCAAGGAAATTGTAGTGGTGAGGAGCTTCGAGCTCGGGCAGACCGTCAAATCCTCCAAAAGCAGTTTCGATTGCAGATGTTGCAGCAACTATATTGTTGAGTGCAAACTTCCAATAGCCTGTACCTTCAGGGAAGCCACCATCGGGATAAAATTCAAGGAGACCGTCGCTTATTGAACGGATTGCATTATTGAGCATTGTGTCACAAAAATCGGGCATAATGTCGCCAATGGCAATTGCCCCGTATATAACACCCTTATTACAAACAGGGTTCCAGTTATAGCTCATGGTTTCTCCCTCAAAGCTATAATGCCACTCATACCACATAGTATCGCCGGCATATTCACGAACCGCAGGCTCAAGACCAAGGTTATAAATAGCGTCTTCCATCGCTCCTCTTTGCTCATCGGTCCAACGATGATAGCACCAGTCGTAAGCAATAGAAACCGAATGAAGCATCTGAGCCGTATCCAGCCAATGCAGCGGATTCCAGTTGGGGAGATTAATCGCAGCTTCTGTTTCTGCCCAAAGCTTGTCAAGATAGCGACTGTCATCTTCTATTTCGGTAACAAGAGCCAAGGTATAGAAAATTGGCAACACAGAATTTGAAGGTATTATGCCGCTATTGGACTTTTCGCTTGCCAGCTTTTCTATGTTATATGCAAATGGTGGTGTGTCGAGCATGGCGTCAGCATTTTTCTTGATAGCACCATAGAGAGCAGCTGCATAGGAATCGGAGTTGATTTTTTCTCTGATTTCCTCAAACCCAGTGAGCTGAAGACGCGGATGCTGACTTGTCATATAAGAAATGAGCGAATCGGCAGCCTTAACTTCAGGTACACGCGAAAAAACAAGGTGCGAAAAAGCAAGTGCTATGCACAAGACTGATGAAATAAAAATTTTCATATATTTTCCTCCTGTCATTCATAAAGCAGAGATTGTAAAAACATGATGTCTTATTGTGTCAGAGCATTTCTACAAGCTTATCAATTGCTTCCATATAATAATAGTCACCATAGATTAGTGTGCAATCCTTGCCGTCTCCGTGATAAAGACGGGTAGAATGACGAAGAATACCTTGGGTGTCCACATCAAAATCGGCACATTTTTCGGTTAAGACAGCAAGAAGCTTTTTAGCTTCGTTAATAAAATAATCTTTTTGTTCGGGACAATGCTTTGCGTTATCGAGCAAGGCGCAGGCTACAACCGCGCCTGCTGAGCTATCAAGATAGTGCGGCTCATCAGGCTGAAAAAAATCACACGGAGGAACATTGCCATCACCGAGAAGCTCAAGAAATCTTTTGATTACAAGCTGAGATATTTCTTTGTATTTTTCATTGCCGGTATAACCATATGCCTTTATGAAACCATATGCTGCCCAGCTCATACCGCGGCTCCATGCGCTGTCAGCAGAGTAGCCCTGACCTTTCAAAACACCTTCAACTGCACCAGTAGATGGGTTGTAGGCAACTATGTGACATGTTGTGCCATCGGGTCTTACAAAGTTTTTGATTGTGCTGTCTGCATGAGCATTTGCAATGTTTGCAAAGCGTGCGTCTTTGGAAATTTCGCTTGCCCAATACAGAAGCTCAAGATTTATCATACAATCAATGATAGCCCAGCCTGCCATATGGTGGTCATCATCAGAATCATCATTCCAGGCTCTTAGGTATCCCCCTATGGGATTGAAGCGCGACGCAAGGATTGCAGCCGCATTCATTGCATTGACCTTCGCCTCTTTAAAGCCTGTCAGATTATAGTCTTGCGCAGATGTGAGATACCACATGAAGCCAACATCGTGATGGAGTTTTTCGGGAGTGTTGAAGCCTTCGTTTTGCTTTTTTTCAAATTGTCTGAGCACACTGAGAGTCTCCGGTTTTTTTGTGTTTTTATATGCAAGAAATAGCATTGCAGGCCAAAAACCGCAAGTCCAAGAAAAACAATCACAAAGCTTATATGTAGAATTATCATACACACCATCAGGAAAGCCGTCTTTATATAGCGTGAGCTGTGATTCGACTTTGTTTATTATTTTTTGATGTATTGTTGTCCATTCTTTATTTGTATAAACCATTATAACCTCCATTTAAAATGAAACAATGATGTCAGTTTGTTGTAATCATCACATATGCCACTAACCCTAAGACAATTCTAACATGGCGATATTTTTTATGTCAATAAGAAACACTTTATTACCTAATTTTCCCTCAACAAATGACACAATTGTGTCATTCAGTGAAATATTTGTATTATTGAACAATGGTCTCTGTGTCAGAACAAAGTGGAGTGATACATTCCAGATCATCCAGATAAAAAATCTTAATTCTATTGTCCATTGAAGGACTGGCGGGAAAATCAAATGATGCTGACGATGTTTCTCTATCATATTGTCCTATCGCAATTTGCACCATGTTATTTCCACGATATTCCGCCGCAATCATCACAACCGAATCTTCATCAACGGGGAGCTTGGCATTCATAACAAAAGCTTCATCATCTAAAGAAGCATCTGCGCCATCTGTAATTCCAAAAATGCGGCATATGTCGCCATTGAGATACACCGTATAGATTCCGTTTTCATAATCTTCTGGTAATGTGCAATGAAACTCATATTCACCATTTTCATCAGCAATTGACTGATCGACGCCATAAACATAACCCAAAGGAGATTTTACAATCACCGTGGCATATGTTCCGGCTTTGGTTTCGCCATATATTGAAATCTCTCTTTCGGAGCGGACAATATCATTTTCAGGGTGCCAGCTATCTAATGCATTAATCTTTTTAAAATAAGGCTGCACCGTTGGATTTACCGAGGACATCTCCACAGCTATGGTGGCATTTGTTATATCTTCCAGGCAAACCGCAAGCTTTTTGCCGTAGTTCTGCACCAAGCCCTCAGGCTCAGGTGAGCTTTCAAGTGGAATTGCATCCATCACTTCAAAAACTGCATTGTGCTCAGAAAGTAGATTAAGATAAATGCTTTTTCCCTTCAAAGTCAAAACAGCGCTTTTGTTGTTATTATAAAGAGTGATATCTGCAGCTGTGTGCATGAACCAATAGTATGTAGACGGCGCAGACATTTTCACCTCATCCTGAACAATTATGCGTGTTTTGTCTGAACACATTTTTATACCGCGGCGTGCCGAGATAACATCGGTTTTCGATGTGCCCGAAGCTGTAGTGGCATACTCATAGACATCTGTCATGTCTAAAATTGCATAAGAACTTTCTTTACCTGAATAAAAAGCTTCAAACTCTGCAATACCACTCGTGTTTTGTCCGCAGCTTTGGTCGGGATTTATCACAATTGTATTTTGCCCCTCAGTGCGCGCTTTGTAAAAATCACTTCTGCTTCCGTCCCAATCATATCCGATAGCACCGAGGCAATGAGCAAAACGCTCACCAAGCACATCCAAAACAAAAGTGCCTATGTCATAATGTTGATGGTTTCTGCCATTTTTGCCGCCTTTCAAAGTAACGAAAAGAGAATTATCATCCCACGAGGAGCGCATTGAGGCAAAATCATTTTCGAAAATTTTGTCCTGAGGCAAAAGTCTGTCACTTCCACCACTCTCATACCACAAAAGGTCAAGAGGAATATTTTCACCGGCAACTCCTTTTTTGGATAGATTATCTACATGATATTTAATGTAGTGCCCAGTATTAAATCGGCTACCGAGCCACATGAATGCGGGGGAAGATATTTTTCCATCGTTAGATACATCACCATAATTGAATACTCCTGCAGAACCATTGGCATAAATAGGAAAATCACAGGTGATTTGTATGCCTTCAGCTTTTGAAAAATCATATTCAAACGGAGCTTCCAATGCAGGCAGCATATCAAAGTCTCCACCGACAGCACTTTCAAAGCCATCGACTGCCATTATGAGATTGCCAGTAGCATATCTCCAATAATTAAGTGTTTCTTTGTATGACCCATCTTCAGAATAAGCATTGGTACCTGCTTTCATTGAACGAATGGCATTGTTTATCATCGTATTGCACAGCTCAGTGTTCGTTTCATATATGGCAAGTGCTCCCATGAGCACGCCCGCGTTGCAAACGACTGTCCAGTTTGAGCCGACTTCTTTGCCGTCCATACCATACACCCATTGATTATATTGCGGAGTGCCATCATATTCTTTTATTGCCGGAGTAAGACCGAAGGTTACAATTGCATTTTCTATAGCCCTCAGTTGGTCACTATCCCAAAATTTATAACACCAGTCATATGCTATAGCCATGGAGTGCATCATTTCGGCAACTTCAAGCCAATGCCACGGATTCCAGTGAGGCAATGATATGGCAGCTTCTATTTCAAGCCAAAGCTTAGCTGCATAGGCTTCGCTGTTTTCAACAGCGGCGGCGAATGCGAGACAATAAAATCTGTCCAAAACTGCCTGACTATCAATAACTCGCACATTTCCTTTTTTCTCATTCAATGCTTCTGTGTCATATTGTGTAACACCTGCACTGCAAATAGCATTTGCTTCATCTATAAGTGCATTGTACCATTGCGAAGTCAATGAATCCGCAAGGTATTTATCCTTAAGTCCTTCAAAGCTTGTGACATAAAGTCTTGGGTGACCCTGCACTATATGAGATGACAAATCCGCGTAGCTGTCGGCTTTGACAGAAGCTGTCACCGAAAAGCAATCAGGAACCGACGAGAAAACAATAGCAAGCAAAACAAAAAAGCACATCATTTTGATTATTTTGTTTTTCATAACTCTACCATCCTATCTACAATCAACTTGTGAAACTAAAGTCTCAGGCAGGAGCTTTGATAAGTTTGAAAATATCCACCATATCAAACAACCAAACACCTGTCTTCTTGTAGATTCATTCTATCATAGCCGATAAAGCAGCGTCAACAAAAAAAGGCTCAGCTTTATCCTTTTTTGATAAAACTGAGCCTTTTATGTCAGTTGATGATAATTTAATTTGATTCTCTTTTTACTATTCCATATTTTAAATATTTCCTAATGCATATTGTGTCAGGATTATCGATAAGCTCTAAAATTGTTTCACCGGCTTTTTTCCCAACCTCGCTAAAGGGTATTGTAACACTTGTAAGTTTTGGTTTTGAATAAACAGCAGCGGCAGTTCCATCCATAGCTACAACGGCAAAATCTTGGGGAATCTTATATCCTCTTTGCTGAGCATAATCAACAAACCTTATAGCAATTGCATCGGTAAGCCCAAAGAAAGCAGTAAAATCAATCTTCTCATCCAACAACCTCTGCATCCATACATATCCGTCCTCTATATCATCACTATTGTAAATCAGATATGATGGTATCTGCAGCTTATATGCCACCATACAGTCTTTGAACCCCTGAAGCTTCTGAGTCATATTTTTCTTTACGGCGGAACCAGACCACACAGCTATTCTTTTGTGACCACCTTTTATGAGCATTTCTGTCATTTCATAAGCCGCAAGATAGTTGTCGCATGTGACATAACTCACTCCGGATCTGTCTATGTTTCTATAGGCACACACAAACGGAATGCTTCTTTGTCTGAGATTTTCTATGATTTCATCCTCTTTTGATGACTCAAGTCCAAACATAATTACTCCATCGGCTTCACGAACCACTCTCTCAGTGTATGACTGTATTATAATCGTAACACCTTCCTTTTCAAGTGCTTTTATCATGCCTATCATCATTTCGGCAAAGCCTTGAAATTCCGGCAATTTTCCGTCGTCAGTCGGACCAATAATTACTATTGTACATTTTCTTTTTTCCACAAGCTTATCAGGTCTGTAGCCAAGCTCTTTCATGGCAAGCTTGATTCTTTTGGCGTTGTCATCTCTGACCTGCTGACCTGCCAAAAATCGATTGACAGTGCTCCTGGAGGCACCCGAGAGTTTTATGATATCATCTATTGTAGCCATCATAATGCTCCTTTTTTAAGATATAAACATCGCATCACCAAAGCTGAAAAAACGATACTTTTCTTTGACCGCTTCGGCATATGCTTTCATGATAATCTCCTTTGACGAAATCGCGCTCACAAGCATGAGCAGAGTGGATTCAGGAAGATGAAAATTGGTGATGAGGCAGTTGACGCATTTGAAGCGGTATGGAGGATAGATGAAGATATCGGTCCAGCCGCTTGCCTCGCTCACAGTGCCACCTGATGAGGCAACAGTTTCGAGCACGCGAGTTGATGTGGTGCCCACAGAGATGACTCTGCCGCCGTTTTGCCTTGCTTCATTAATAATGCGGGCAGTGTCGGCAGTGATGGTGTAGAATTCCGAGTGCATTTTGTGGTTTTCAACATCATCCACCTTCACAGGGCGAAATGTGCCCAGCCCCACATGCAGGGTCACATAGGCAATGTGCACTCCCTTGGCTTCGATTTGCTCCAGTAGCTCAGGAGTAAAGTGCAAACCTGCAGTAGGCGCGGCTGCCGAGCCTGTGTGACGCGAGTAGACAGTCTGATAGCGGTCGCGGTCGGCAAGCTTTGCGGTAATATATGGCGGAAGAGGCATCTCGCCGAGCTCATCGAGCACATTTTCAAAAAGTCCGTCATATTCAAAGCTCACTATGCGGTTGCCGTCGTTGACGGTTTCTTTGATTTCGGCGATGAGCTTGCCGCCTCCAAACGAAACCTTCACTCCGGGCTTGCATTTTTTGCCAGGTTTTAAAATTACCTCCCATTCGCGCTCAGATTTGCGATTGAGAAGCAAAAATTCCACCCTTGCACCTGTGCCTACCTTTTCACCGATAAGGCGGGCAGGAAGCACGCGGGTGTCATTGAGCACAAGGCAATCGCCTGCGCTCAGATAGTCAATTATATCATAAAAATGCTTGTGTTCTATGTTGCCGTCATTTTTACCAAGCACAAGAAGCCTCGATGATGCCCTGTCGGCAAGAGGAGTCTGAGCAATCAGCTCAGGCGGCAATTCGTAGAAAAAATCACTTGTTTTCAAATTATGTCACACATTCCTTTCATTTAAGCTCAACACCCTGGTAGTAGAATGTGAGGATATCTTCATAAGTATGCCCCTTCTCTGCCATACCTTTGGCGCCATATTGGCTCATGCCTATGCCATGACCCCAGCCTGCACCATTGATGACAAATGAGTCAAAGTCGGTCACTTCGGCAGACGGAGCATAGAGCGTTGTAGAAGCCGAGCTTTTTATGTGAAAATTGTCCACAAGAGTCTGCACTGATTTGGACCCCTTGATGGTGTAGATGGAGAGCTTGCCCACACCGCGAGAGCCTATGGCATAAAGCGGCTCGGGCTTTGGAGCAGTGCCGCCCGAGGGGGTGATGGTATATTTTTGGCTATAGAGTCCGAAATAGCTGCGGGTGCGGTCATTTTTAAGCACATAGGTGCCATCGGTGCCATATATTGTGACCTCATATGTTCTGCCGAATTCATCGGCACCTGTGACCTTCATGTCGGTGATGTCACCAATGTCTATCTCGCTTGAAGCAAGCTTTTCTTTTATCTTTTCCTTGGTGAGGGTGGCTGTCCACGATGCACGGGGGTTGTCGGTGAGTGATTCATAGGGGTCGGCCTTTGCCTGAAGATATGGCACATCATTGCCCCACACATATTTTGCATAGGCAGTAGACCCGCCGCAAGATGATGAATAAAGCGCCTCGGCAACCGACGAGCCATACATTATTACCTCATCTTTGGTTTCCTGAGCTGCCCTTATGGTGGACTCGCTTTCGCCCGATATGCCCTGATATGCCTGGCAGTCCTGAGTGCCGCAGAGGTTAAAGCCGAGCGAGGCGTGTTTGTTCCATGTGGTGATGGTGTAGCTTCGGGCGCAAACCGCCTGAGCTTTGAGTGCTTCGATGTGCCACGACGGGCTCATCTCTTTGCCCACAACACCTGCTATGTAGTCATTGATATTGACAAAGTTAATCACAGTGAGCTTGCCTTGTGCATCCACGATAAACATGGCGCCGCCGCGATATACGCTGCCGTCGATGTTGACCTCGCCATTCAACGGCAGAAGCGCGAAATTGCCGCCTGTGATATTGTAGGCAGTGCCGTTTATAAGGAGCGCATCGGTGCCCGATGGTGCCACACTGAGCGTGACCTCGCCAAAGCCAAAGCCTGAGCTCACAAAGTTTGAGCCGTCCATATAGCCTGCATCAAAGCCGCCGATGGAAGCCACTGTGACCTTATCTTTGGCAGAAGAACCAAAGCTTAGACCTATTTTAACCGTTTCATATTTGGGGTCGAGAGCATATGATGAAATCGCCGACACTGAAAGAATCAGCATCAGAGCGACAACTATTTTAAGAAAATATCTTTTCATTTTATCCTCCGTATGAACATTACTGCTAATATAATAACAGAAAAAGAGATTTTTTTCAAGTAAAATGTGTATAAAATACACATTGACAGATTTTGCAACAGATGTTATCATTATGGTAACATTTTAATATAATCAGATAGAGGCGCACTTTTCAA
>JAFYUA010000233.1 GCA_017549745.1 Clostridia bacterium
TGAGCATGTGGTGCACCCAGCGGTCTGTCTCCATGCAACCCTCTGTGCCATAGAGCTGAGAGTTCCATATGAGAGGGTGCTTGCGCAAATCGCCTATGAGGTTTTTCACAATAGCGCCGTTTTCAAGTTCTATGAGAGTGGCACTTGCAGTGCCCTTGCCATAGCCGCAGTTGTAGAGGAACTCGGTGTTTGGCACTTCCATGCCCACCACCTTCACAGGTCTTAATCCTGTGATGTAGAGAATGGGACCCAGAGAGTGAGTGCAATAGTATGTAGAATACAGGCGCGCCCTCCAGTGGTTGGGGTCGCCGTAGAAAAGGTCGGCTATTTCTTTTTCTTTGGTGAAGCAGTGCACATATTCGCACTCGCCATATGTCACCTCGCCAATGTCACCGCGGCGATAGCGGCGGTACATTTCAAAGGTGTTTTTGAAAAAGCAGCAGTTTTCGGCAAGGTTGTAGATTTTGCCTGTGCGCTCCACTGCTTCGGCAAGCTCCACTGCTTCTTTCATGGTCTGCACAGGCAGACACTCGCTGAGCACATGGCGCCCCGATTCCATAAAGCGAATGGCATAGGGAGCGTGCTCCACTGCATAGTTTGCAAGCACAACCGCGTCCATGTCACACTGGAAGAATTCTTCAAAATCTTCATACATGGTGATATTGAGGTTGTGAGCCTTTGCTTTTTCGCGCGCCTCGTCAAGAAGCGGAGTGTATTTGTCGCATATAGCCACAAAGTCGATGTCGGGATATATCAAAAGAGTGTCGATGAGGTCCATGCCTCTTTTGGCACCAAAAACGCCAATTTTCATCTTTCCCATGGTCGATCTCCTTATTTTTGTGAGTTTTTCCAGATTTCCTGAAGCTCTTTGTAGGTGGCTTCGGGAATGTGGGCAGCTCCCCTTGCGCTTATGGGAAGTGTGGCGGCGCCTGCAACCTTTTCGTCGGTGCATGCCACATCATAGCGATATGGCTCGCGCGCTTCTCTTATGCGGAAGTTGGGTATCTCCACGGGTGCGCCTCCTGCAAGAATGGAGCGATAGCCAAGGATCCCCGGCAGGGTCATGTCCATGGCTTTGTAGATGTCCACAGTATATTTTGCAGCGTCGGCATCGCCGAGAATCTGCTGAATGAAATAGTGCACTGCATAGAAGTCGGCTCCGCCGTGGGTTTTAATCTGAGCAGTGAGCTCGTTTTCAAACACGGGCTTGCACTCATAGTAGTCTCTGCCCTGCTTGCCGTTTACTTCCTTGTCGTTGTACACATTGAGCATGTGGTGCACCCAGCGGTCTGTCTCCATGCAACCCTCTGTGCCATAGAGCTGATAGTTCCATATCAGAGGCAGCTTGCGAAGTCCGCCCACGAGATTTTTGAGGATTGCTCCGTTTTCAAGCTCGATAAGAGTCACGCCTGCAGTGCCCTTGGTGTAGCCGCATTTTCTGAGGAATTCGGTGTTCGGCACTTCCATGCCCACCACCTTCACAGGTCTTAAGCCTGTGATGTAGAGCAGGGGTCCGAGGGAGTGGGTGCAATAATATGTGGAGTAGATTTTGTATCTCCAGTGGTTGGGGTCACCATAGGTGAACTTGGCAACCTCTTCAAAATTCTCAATTGCATGCACATATTCGCCCTCGCCGTAGGTCACTTCGCCAATGTCGCCTCGGCGGTAACGGCGGTACATTTCAAAGGTGTTTTTGAAAAAGCAGCAGTTTTCGGCAAGGTTGTAGATTTTGCCTGTGCGCTCCACAGCTTCGGTGAGCTCCACGGCTTCTTTCATGGTCTGCACAGGCAGACACTCGCTGAGCACATGGCGGCCCGATTCCATAAAGCGGATGGCATATGGAGCATGCTCCACTGCATAGTTTGCAAGCACAACTGCATCGAGGTCAGCTTGGAAAAACTCTTCAAAGTCTTCATACATGGTGATGTTTAAGTTGTGAGCCTTTGCTTTTTCGCGCGCTTCGTCAAGAAGCGGAGTGTAGCGGTCACA
>JAFYUA010000234.1 GCA_017549745.1 Clostridia bacterium
AGCCATCGAAAACATCGATAAAAGCATTGAGACCATCATACTTGCATCAGACATAGACCCCAAAGCTATTGAAATTGCCAGAAAGAATGCTCAAAACGCAGGTGTTGCGGACAAAATCCGCTTTGAAGTAAAGGATTGCAAAAACATCACTCCATTTAATGACAAAGGAGTAATCATCTGCAATCCGCCATATGGCGAGCGCTTGCTTGATGTAGAGAAATGCCAGAAGCTATATCGTGTTATGGGCAAGAAATTTTCAGAGTTTGCAAGAGCAAAAAAACTTATACTCACATCATACGAGGACTTTGAAAAGTTTTATGGAAAAGAAGCTGACAAAAGACGAAAGCTATACAACGGCATGCTAAAATGCAATGTGTATCAATATTTCAAATAACCTAAAGAAAGACAGACCGCAATCTGCGGTCTGTCTGATTTTATATCAGATTTAACTTTTTCATTTCTTTGCTTAGTAACTCAAGATTGGCATCTTCCATTTCAAACAGAGGAAGCCTGAGCTCGCCTGCTTCAAATCCCATAAGATTCATTGCAGTTTTCACAGGAATGGGATTGACCTCACAAAACAGAGCCTTGATGAGAGGAAACAGCTGCACCTGCATCTGCCCTGCCTTCACATAGTCACCCGACAGACAAAGCTCGCACATTTCGTGAGTCTGAAGAGGCATAACATTGGAAAGTACCGAAATAACGCCCTTTGCACCCACACTCATCATGGGCACTATGACATCATCATTGCCCGAATACACATCGATGGCATCACCACATCGGGATATAATGTCAACTGTGCGCGCAACATCACCCGTTGCTTCTTTTATTGCTACGATATTTTCTATCTTAGAAAGCTCTGCAACAGTGGCGGGGAGAATATCGGAGCCTGTGCGCGATGGAACATTATACAAAATAGCGGGCAGATTCGTGGAAGCAGCAAGAGTGCGATAGTGCTCAATGAGACCGCGCTGGGTGCTTTTGTTATAATACGGCGCCACCCAAAGGACACCATCGGCACCAAGCTTTTCGGCCTCTTTGTTCATCATGACTGCATGGGCAGTGTTGTTGCTGCCAGTGCCTGCAATGACGGGGATGCGCCCCTTGGTAACCGACACTGCACATTCTATAGCGGCAAGATGCTCATTATCCTCGAGTGTGGGAGCTTCGCCAGTGGTGCCGCATATGACAAGTGCGTCGGTGCTATTGGATATTTGAAAATCTATTATCTTTTCGAGAGCATCAAAATCTACTCCCCTATTATTTATGGGAGTGACAAGAGCTGTGGCCGAGCCTGTGAAAATGGTGTTCTTCATATAAACTACCCCTTTCAAATTAAACATCGAAACATTATATGATGTTGCATTTTGATTTTATCACAAATTAATGCAAATTACAAGAGAGAGATAACAGTTTGATGTGTACTTTTTATAGGACATCTTATCTGATAAACTATAAACAAGCAAAGAGAAAGGGGCTATGAAACATGTATGCATCAAACAAAAAACAATCCGCTAAAAAGAGAAAAAACAGCGAACTTAAATTAATCGGACTTTTGCTGATTGCAGGAAACACTGTGGTTTTAAGACAGCTTGATGTGATAAACTTCGATTTTGCAGTGCGCCTCATTGAATCGGCAATAGTAGCCACAGCAATGTACTTTGCAGCCGCTCTCACAATTTCTTTTGTCAGATTCTTTAAAACTGCATAATATACTCCCAAACCACAAAGAGCACGCTCCTAAAGGAGTGTGCTCTTTGTGGTTTATTACATCAATTCAGCAAGATCATAGATGAGCTTTTCGGTTTTTTCCCAGCCAAGGCAAGGGTCGGTGATGGATTTGCCATACACACATTCGCCAATCTTCTGGGCGCCTTCTTCGATGTAGCTTTCTATCATAAATCCCTTGACCATGTTCTTTATGGCAGAATCATGGCGACAGCTATGCATAACATCTTTGGCTATGCGCACCTGCTCAAGGGGTTTTTTGCCTGAATTGGCGTGGTTGGTATCGATGATAACGGCAGGGTTGGCAAGACTTGATTCCTCATAGAGCTGACACAGCGACATGAGGTCCTCGTAGTGATAGTTGGGAAGTGACTGGCCGTGCTTGTTGACATAACCGCGAAGAATTGCATGAGCAAGATGATTGCCCTCAGAATGAACCTCCCAGCCACGATATATGAAGGTGTGCTTGTGTTGAGCTGCTGTGATGGCATTCATCATAACCGAAAGGTCACCGCCTGTGGGGTTTTTCATGCCCACGGGGATATTGAGCCCGCTTGCGGTGAGACGGTGCTGCTGATTCTCAACAGAGCGTGCACCTATGGCAACATACGAAAGAATGTCATTGAGGTATCTGTAATTTTCGGGATATAGCATTTCGTCGGCACATGAAAAGCCCGTCTCTCTGAGTGCTCTCATGTGAAGCTCTCTGATTGCTACAATGCCCTTGAACATGTCGGGCTTTTCGTTTGGGTCAGGCTGATGAAGCATGCCTTTGTAGCCGTCACCTGTGGTGCGGGGCTTGTTGGTATATATTCTGGGAATTATGAAGATGTTGTCTTTGACCTTTTCCTGAACTTCTCTGAGGCGACTGATATAGTCTATCACGCTATCCTCATTGTCAGCCGAGCAAGGGCCGATGACCAGCACAAGCTTGTTGGTTTTGCCTGTGAAAATGTCGGCAATTTCTTTGTCTCTTTGCGCTACTATTTTTGCATGTTCCTCTGACAGAGGATACATTTCTTTTACTTCTTTGGGGATAGGAAGCTTTCTTTCAAAATTCATATTCATGGTGTGTGCCCTCTTTCTGTTATTTTTTATCGAATAAAGCTCGTCTCTTGGTTGAGAGGCGCATTTTTTCTTTGAGAGATTCTGTGTCACCAGTCGCTATCATGTCTCTGATGAGACTGCATTCTTTTATGAAGATGTCCATCTGCCTGATAAGAGGCTCTTTGTTGAGCATGAAAAGCTCTGACCACATGTTTTCGTTGATGCGTGCAATGCGAGTGAGGTCGCGGAAGGAATCACCCGTGTAGCTCACGAGATGCTCGTTTTCACAACATGTCATAAGGCTCACGGCTATGCAGTGAGTGAGTTGTGACACAAAGCCTATCATTTCATCATGCTCCTCGGGCGAAAGCTCAGACACACGGCTGAATCCAAGCAGCCTGCCGAGGTCTTTGCATATTTCGATAGCCTCGGGAGTGTTTTGGGCAGTGGGTACAACTATGTAGTTTGCACCCTCAAAAATCCTCTCATCACTGTTTTGGACTCCATAGACCTCTCGGCCTGCCATGGGGTGAGCCGCAATGAACTCGACACCATCGGGCAAAAGAGACTGGATTTGTGATACAATGCATCCCTTGACACCTGTGACATCGGTTATGATTGTGCCTTGCTTAAAAAGCGAGGCATTTTCCTTTATCCAGCTTACAAACACCTGTGGATAGAGAGCAAAAATTATAACATCAGCCTCAGTAACTGCAGTGGGATTTACATAGTCATAGCCATCGTCTATGATATGCTCAGACAGTGCATAGTCTATTGATTGGCGATTGTCGGTGATGGCGGATACATAAAAGCCTTTTTTGTGGAGTGCTCTTGCATAGCTGCCGCCTATGAGGCCAAGACCGACTATAAGAAATTTGAGTTTTTTATTAATTATCTGCATATTTTGTCACCTTGATTCCCAAAGATTGAAGTGCCTCGAAAAAGTCAGGCATGCTTTTGGCAACTGCTTCACTGCCGCATATCTCACCGCCTGTGAGAGTGAGCATGACAGATAGTGCCATCACTATGCGATGGTCATTGTGCCCCAAAAGAGGTTCGGTGGGAGCATGAAAATCTGCAGGATACACAACCACCGAATCATCATCAACTCTGACAGACACACCAAATTTTTCAAGCTCCTGAGCCATTGCGGCGGCTCTGTCGCTCTCTTTGATTTTGAGGCGTGCCGTGCCTGTGAATACGCCGCCGTTTTTGCAGGCAGACAGTGCAAAAAGCACAGGTCCCAAATCGGGACAATCGGATATGTGCACTGTGGGAGTGCCTCGCGAGAGCATATCAAAAAACCTGGCATATACTCTGTCACCCTGCAGGCTTTCTTCACTGAGGCCGTCTATGTTCACATCACCACCCATAAAATTCATGGCGGCAAAAAATGCAGCATTGGAATAGTCCCCCTCCACACTCACCTCACGGGGTGCATAACGCTGACCTCCCTTGATGTAGAGAGTGCGTTCATCTGACCACTTGACCTCCACGCCAAATTGCGACAGTGCGTGAATGGTGAGGTTGATATATGAGCAGCTCTCAATGGGCGGAGCTATGGTTATGGTGCTGTCGCTTTCCAGAAGCGGAAGTGCAAAGAGCAATCCGCTTATGAACTGACTGCTTATATTGCCCTTTACACGATATTTGCCTGCTTTGAGACACCCTGCAAGTCGAATTGAAGCGCCGTCATTTTGGAACATGATGTCTTGTTCGCGGCATATATCTTCATACACACTCATGGGTCTTTTCAAAAGAGTGTCGCTGCCATGGAGTGTATATTCATTGCCACTCATAAGACACACAGGCACAAAAAACCTCAATGTGCTTCCGCTTTCGCGGCAATAAAGCTCTGCTGCAGGGGAGCTGGCAGGATTGATGCCTGTGATGGTCACTGTGTCATTATCAACGATGTATGAAGCACCCAAAGACGACAGACAATCTAAGGTAGCAAGCACATCATGTGAAGGTGCTATGCCATGAACCACACTCGTGCCCGAAGCAAGACCTGAGCATATGAGCAAACGGTGTGCCATGCTTTTAGATGGTGGAGCAGTTATTGTTCCCTTGGGAACAGATGGGTCAATCTTTACTCTCATCTGTCACTTGTGCCTCCTTTCGTGTGTGATGCCAAAATCCTTTTGGCAATTGTTTCGGCAATAGTGTCAACTGCAACAATTTCATCGGCAGTTGATGTATAGATAGAATATCTTTCTTCATAACGCTTTTTTATTGCCTCTGCATCTTGGGCAAGTGGTCTGTCTGATGTGGGCACAAGCTCACTGAGCGCGCGGTCAAGGAAATATATCCTGCCGTTTTGGCGAAGTGCCGACACATTCTCATGTCGTAAAACTGCTCCGCCGCCTGTGGCAATGATATAGCCGCTGTTTGCGGCTGCCTGTTGCACACTTTCGGCTTCCCACCTGCGAAACACATCTTCACCATGGGCAGAGAAAATATCGGAGATTTCCATGTTATGTGCCTTAACTATCATATCATCAGTGTCTATAAGCTTGCGCCCTGTGAGGCGGGCAAGCTGCCTGCCCACAGTGGATTTGCCGCTTGATGGCATACCGATGAGCACGATATTTTCTTTGTCTGCCTTAAGCGTGCTATATATATCATCGGTTATTCTTTCGTCATATACCTTGCCTGTGAACTTCTCGGCGGCATATACCGCCTGAGCCACAAGCATATATAATCCGCCTGATGCTCTGATTCCTTTGGAAAGTGCGGATGATATGAGCGCAGTTCTAAGCGGATTGTATATGACATCAATTACGCCTTTTAAACCAGAAAATCGCTCAATGTCTGCAGGTGATGATTGGCAATCGGGATACATGCCACAAGGGGTGGTGTTGATGATTACATCTGCATCGCTATGTAAAGCATACATTTCGTCATAGGTTATGCAAGCTTCTTTTGCATTTCGGCTCACCTTGATAACACTTGCTGCCCCCTCATCATGAGCCACTGCAGCGGCAGTTTTGCTCGTGGCACCTGTGCCAAGGATAAGCACCTTGGAGTCACGAAGCTCAATGC
>JAFYUA010000235.1 GCA_017549745.1 Clostridia bacterium
CACCCTCATGCAGACCTGTGATGCCGAGAGCCCTATGGCAGTGCAGATTTTTGGCAGTGAGCCTGCCATCATGGCAGAATCCGCCAAAAAGGTGGAAGCGCTCGGAGCAGCGATTATTGACATCAACATGGGCTGCCCCGCACCCAAAGTCACCACCAATGGTGACGGAAGCTCGCTTCTTAGTGATTTTGACCTCATCGGCCGCATTGTAGATGCAGTTGCATCGGCGGTGTCGGTGCCTGTGACCTGCAAAATCCGCTGCGGTATAAAGGACTTTATCGATGTGGCATCGCTTTGCCGCATCATCGAGCAAAACGGCGCATCGGCTATATGCGTGCATGGGCGCACTGCTGCAATGTACTATAGCGGCAGGGCAGACCGCAGCAAGATTGCCGAGGCAAAAAGAGCCGTGAGCATTCCTGTGATTGCCAATGGTGACATATGCTGTGCCGAGGATGCCGAAGCTATGCTTGCCGAGACTGGCTGTGATGCCATAATGATTGGCAGGGGAGCGCAGGGCAATCCGTTTTTGTTCCGCCAGATTTTGGAATACCGCCAGTTTGGCGAGGTGCGCACCAATCCTACTCATGCAGAGCGCCTTGAGGTCATGAAAAAGCATATCGACCTCATGTGCTCGTTTAAGCCGGAGCGCACTGCAGTGAGGGAGGCTCGCAAGCATGTGGCATGGTACACCAAGGGCATGAAAGCAAGCAGTGCCATTCGCAACGAGGTGTGCAAAACCGAAAAGCTCTCTGAGCTTTTTGACATCATAGACCGTTATATTCAATATCTTTCAAATGGAGATGAAATATCATGAGAAAATCGACCAAACTTTTAGCTGCTTGTTTTTCGGTGGCGGCTATTGCCGCGGCAGCAGGCATCATATATCTGAATGCTCAGGAAACGGGCAAAAAATTTGCCTGCATTTTTGAAGACGGCAAGCTTGTGCACAAAATCGATCTCACTCAGGTGACCAGAGCATACACCATTGAGCTTGAGGGCAACATCGTGTTTGTTGAAAAAGGGCAGATTTCCATCATCGAGGCAGATTGCCCCGACAAGCTCTGCATCAAGCAGGGCGCCATAGAAAACGGCGCACGCCCTATAGTGTGCCTGCCCAACAATGTGGTGATAAAGCTCACCGATGATGAAACCGATGTAGACCTTACCACAGGAGCCTGATTGATATTATGAACACACGAAAAACTGTGCTTGTTGCCCTTATGGCATGTCTTGCACTGGGAATTTATGCTCTCGAGAGCATCGTGCCGCCCATCGTGCCCATCCCCGGAGTGAAGCTTGGCCTTGCCAATGTGGTTACCTTGGTGGCGATATATGTTTTGGGCTGCAGGGCGGCGTTTGCCACCTTGCTTATCCGCATTGTGCTTTCCTCGCTTCTTTTTGGGCAAGCCATGTCTTTTTTGTTCAGCCTTGCAGGCGGAGTACTTTGCTGGGTGGCAATGCGTTTTGCATCGAGATTTTTTGGCACCTCTGGGGTGTGGATTGTGAGCGTTTTTGGAGCGCTCTTTCACTCGGCAGGGCAGATCTTAGTGGCAATAGCGGTCACATCTCAGCTTGCGGTGGCATATTATTTTTTGTTTCTGATAATTTCGTCAATAATATCAGGCATATTCACGGGTATTTGTGCTTCGTATTGCATCAAGCTCATCCAAAAAAGATTTCTTTGATTTTGCAACCTTTGGGGTGTGTGCGAAGTATTATATGTAGAAGGAGGGTTTTTACCCATGTCAAAAACGGATTGCGAAATCGGTTTTAAAAGGGAAATGACAGAAAAATATTTTGATATGGTATACAGACTCGCCCTTGCTCGCACAAAAGACAAGGACATGGCCGACGATGTGTGTCAGGAGGTTTTTCTCCGCTACATAAAGACAGACAAACGCTTCGGCTCGGCAGAGCACATAAAAGCGTGGCTCATAAAGGTGACAATCAACTGCACCAAGAGCATGTTCACAAGCTCATGGTTCAAAAAAACCGTTCCTCTCTCGCAGGAGCTTGTGTTCACCACTCCCGAAAAAAGCGATTTGTTTGACCAGGTCAGAAAGCTCAGCCCAAAACATGCCACTGTCATTCACCTTCACTATCAGGAAGATTTGTCAATCGCTCAGATTGCCAAGCTTCTTGGCATGAAGGAATCCACGGTAAAATCCCACCTTTTCAGAGGCAGACAAGAACTGAAAACCCTGCTGGGAGGGAGGTATGATTATGAATTTTAAAGATGCTTACAAATCTGTCAACGATGAAATCCACGGTGATAGAGCGCTGCTTCATGCAATCTTAAACGGCGAAGCCCAAAAGAAAAAAGCCTTTTCGTTTCACTTTCGCCCTGTCTATACGGCGGCTCTTGCCGCTATGTTTGTGGTAGCGGCAACGACTATGTATTTCGGCTCAGGCATCAATGACCACACTGCCACCGAGGAACGCGGCATTTCACATTTTGATACTACACCATCAGACCCTGCACCCCCCATCAAAGATGAGGCGCCCATTGCCCCCGACCAATCCTCACAATCCAAAGACACCTACATCGAGGATAGAGCGCCCAAGGCAATAGCGCCCCCAATAAAAGAACCATTGACAGAAGACTCCACCCCTGAAGCCGGTGACACGGCTATAATGCAAAGACAAATCGAGCCTGCAGGAGTTGCTATTGCCTCGGGGCAAGACTTGGAGCCTGCTTATTCGGGCGGTGGCTCTGTGCAAGAGCTTTCCAACGCGCAGTATTACGGCGATGTCATTCTGGCTATCGCTCTTCCTGATGATTTGACTCCGCTGGTTGACATAGCGCAGATAGCTTCAAATGAGCACTGTGACCCTCTCACAATTGTGGCTTCGTCGCCATCGGGAGAAAGATGCGTCACGCTCACTTTTTCAAAGCAAGACAATCTCCACTCTTTGGTGCCCTACGCTGCATATGCAAGCATAGGCGAGGTGTATGTGGCAGTGGAAGCTCAGGGGCTTACCCAAGCTGAGATAGATGCAATAATGGCTATAGACTGATGCATAATTTTGAGAATGTGCGCAATAATAAACTTGTCAATCATCAGACAAGTTCTTGCCCGATGATTTTAATCATAAGTGCAGAGGCAGCTCGTGAGAGTTGCCTCTGTATTTTTGTTAGTTTTGAATGTTGATATATTTTCAGTATTGTGTTAGAATATATAAATAGTATAAAAATGAACTTTATCATAGAAAGGATTTTGAATTATGAGTGAAGAATGTACACACAATTGTGAAACCTGTTCGGCAAACTGCTCTTCGCGCGAAAAGAGTGAGAGCCTCATCGCTGCTCCTCACGAAATGAGCCGAATCGGCAAAACCATAGGCATTGTCAGCGGCAAAGGCGGCGTGGGCAAATCGATGGTCACATCTATGCTCTCGGTGCTCATGAGAAGAAAAGGCTACAAGACCTCCATTCTCGATGCTGACATCACAGGCCCCTCTATCCCCAAAGCTTTTGGCATCACACAAAAAGCAGGAGCCAACGAATTTGGCCTTTTGCCTGTTTCCACCAAGACGGGCATCGATGTGATGAGCATCAACCTCCTTTTGGAAAACGAAACCGACCCCGTAGTATGGCGCGGCCCCGTCATTGGCGGCACTGTAAAGCAGTTCTGGACCGATGTAATATGGGATACTGACTACATGTTCATCGACATGCCTCCAGGTACAGGCGATGTGCCCCTCACAGTGTTCCAGTCTATTCCCGTTGACGGCATAATCATCGTGGCTTCTCCTCAGGAGCTTGTGTCCATGATTGTTGCCAAAGCGGTGAAGATGGCAAAGCTCATGAACATTCCCATTCTCGGCATAGTAGAGAACATGTCATATTTTGAATGTCCCGATTGCGGCAAAAAGCACAGCATTTTTGGCGAGAGCCACATTGACTCCGTTGCCGAAGAATATGGCATATCTTCAATCAGCCGTCTGCCCATCAACCCCAAGGTTGCCGCAGGTGCTGATGCAGGCCTCATTGAGCTCTTTGAGGGCGACTGGCTCGATTCACTGTCTGACATCATCGAAAACCTCTGATGAGTATTTTCTCAAAAAGCATACTGTCATAGCAAAGCTGTGATAGTGTGCTTTTTTCATTAACTAAAAACTTTATTTTTGAAAGTGCTAATTTTGTATAAAATTAACCCTTTGCACCTATTGAATTATTTTGTCGTTTTTGTTATAATGATATGTAAACCATAGTAGAGGTGATAAAGTTGACAGGTGAAGGCACAGTAATATCTGTTTCGGGCGGCAGCGCAAAAGTGCTCATCCGCAAGACATCTGCCTGCTCTCATGATTGCAGTGAGTGCTCAGCATGCACTGCTCCCACATTTGAGACTGTGGTTGCCAATCCTGTGGGTGCCCGCGCAGGTGACAGAGTGGTCATCGAGGCGCGCAGCTCGCGTATTCTGGCAATTTCGCTTCTTGTGTATATCCTGCCTGTGTTTCTTCTTATTGCGGCGGCAATAGCGTGTGAGGCTCTTGCGCTTGCTACCTTCAGCGCCATCGGCATTTTTGCTTTTGTGATTGCACTGTGGGTGCTTGCCATAAGGCTCACGGCAAAGAAAACGCGCACCGCCAATACTATAGTTGATATAATAAAGGATTGATGTTCTATGAAAAGACTCAACATAATCACAGGTCACTATGGCAGCGGCAAAACAGAATTTGCCATAAACTATGCCCTCAGGCTCAAAGAAGCCTTCGGCTCTGCCACCATATGTGACATGGACATTGTAAACCCATATTTCCGCACTCATGACGCCAGTGAGTTTCTCATGCAAAGCGGCATCAAGGTCATTGCACCCGAATATGCAGGCACCAATCTCGACCTGCCCTCGCTTCCGAGTGACATCTTCTCTGTGTTTGCAGACCGCAGCGCCGCTGCAGTGCTCGATGTGGGCGGCGATGAAGACGGCGCAATAGCCCTCGGGCAGTATTATCCCCACATAAAGCAAGAGGATTATGACATGTTTATGGTGGTCAACACCAAAAGACCCGACACCTCCGATGCCGAGTCCATCATAAGCCTTGCCCGCGAAATTCAGGCGGTGTCACGATGCAATATCACCGCAATTGTCAACAATGCCAATCTTTCATATCTTTCGGGCAAAGATGATTTCATCGGCTCGTTTGAAGTGCTCGATGAGGTTAGCCAAAAGCTTGGAGTGAGCGTGAAATACATTGCAGGCTCACCTGACATATTGGCACAGCTTGACTCTGATGCAGAAAAATTCCCCATGCAACTTTTTATGCAGCTGCCGTTTGATGCATTTGCATAATTAACATACAATATAAAATCCCAAAAGGAGGCTTTAAATATGGCAAAAGTTACTTTTAATGAAGACAGATGCAAAGGCTGCGGTCTTTGTGTGGGCGCGTGCCCCAAAAAGATTGTGACCATGGCAACCGACCGTATCAACGCAAAGGGTTTTCACCCTGCCACCGTTGTTGAAATGGACAAATGCATAGGCTGTGCATTTTGTGCGACCATGTGTCCTGATGTTGTAATCGAAGTTGAAAGATAATCCACCCAAAGGAGGTTTTTACAGTGGGAAATAAAGTTTTGATGAAAGGTAACGAAGCTTTGGCAGAAGCCGCCATCAGAGCAGGCTGCCGTCATTTCTTCGGCTATCCTATAACTCCTCAGACAGAGGTCAGTGCCTACATGGCAAAGAAAATGCCCAAAATAGGCGGTACATTCCTTCAGGCAGAGAGTGAAGTTTCTGCCATCAACATGGTGTATGGTGCAGGCGGTGCCGGTGTGAGAGTAATGACAAGCTCATCCTCTCCCGGAATCAGCCTCAAGCAGGAGGGCATTTCCTATATTGCAGGTGCCGATGTACCCTGTGTCATCGTCAACATTGTGCGCGGTGGCCCGGGTCTTGGCGGTATTCAGCCTGCACAGTCTGACTATTTCCAGGCTACAAAGGGCGGCGGCCACGGTGACTACCACCTCGTTGTGCTCGCTCCCAGCTCCATTCAGGAAATGGTAGACCTCACTGCCGATGCCTTTGACATTGGCGACAAATACAGATGCCCCGTTATGATTATGGGTGACGGTATGCTCGGTCAGATGATGGAGCCCGTTGAATTTAAAGACACCGATGTGTCCGACCTGCCCGAAAAAGAATGGGCAACCTCAGGCACAGGTATGAAGAGAAAGAAGAATGTCATCAACTCTCTCTTCATCGAAGCTGCCGAGCTTGAAGACCTCGTGCTCGAAAGACAGCAGCGCTATGATGCAATAACCAAAAACGAAGTGCGCTATGAAGCAATAGACACCGAAGATGCCGACATCATCCTCGTTGCCTATGGCACCACAGCCCGCATTGCCAAAACTGCTATGGCAAAAGCCAAGGAGCAGGGCTACAAGGTTGGCATCATCCGCCCCATCACTCTGTGGCCTTTCCCCTTTGAAGCTTTTGAAAAGGCTATTGCCTCAGGCGGCAAAAAGACCTTCCTCACAGTGGAAATGAGCATG
>JAFYUA010000236.1 GCA_017549745.1 Clostridia bacterium
ATGATAGAATACACATGGACCAATTACTCGGGTGGCCCTCAGCAGGCTCTTGACGATGAAGTTATCATCTCTCTAAATGACTACATGCAAGAACATGCGCCCAGTTATTATGATTACATGGAAGGTGAGAAGGGTAAAGAAGCAGGCTATGGTTACAAGCTTCAGGCTACAACCGATGATGGCAGATACTATGGTTTTAATGTCCTCAACATTGGTGAAACCAAGGGGTTTGCAGGTCTTTACACAAGAGCTGATCTTCTAAAAAAATGGGGCATGGAAGTTCCCGAAACAATTGACGAATGGGAAGCAATATTTGCAAAAGCCAAATCCGAAGGCTTTGCGAAGCCTTTCACAGCTCGATGCGATGTCATTTCTTTTAAATCATCAGATACCCATTCATTCAACACAGCTTACAATGTAGGTAAATCTATGTATCTTGAGGGTGACGAGATTGTATTCGGACCTTTCCAAAAAGGATATAAAGAGTATGTTGCCCAGATGGCAGACTGGTTCCAAAAAGGCTACATTGATGCAGGCTTTGTAACAAACGATGCAGCTAAAATCGAATCCAACATGACCAATGGCACTTCAATGACAACTTGGGGCTATGTGGGCTCCGGGATTGGTAAAATTCTCCCTGCCGCTCAGGCAAAAGACCCATCATACGACCTCGTGGCATGTACATATCCTGTTGCCAAAAAGGGCGAAGTGGCACAGTTCCAGGTTGCATATCAGGATGCTACGGCTCTTGCTATTGGAATCTCCACCACTTGCGGCAACTATGAAAAAGCTATTGAATGGTGTGACTATATCTATAGCGACGAAGGTGTGGTTCTTCAGCTCTTTGGTGTTGAAGGTGATACCTTCACAATTGAAAATATAGATGGCAAAGACCGCTATATCTATACCGACAAGATTCTTAACTATGAAGCAAATGGTTTCACATCACTCAACTATGCTATGTATCACTATATGCTTCCTTGTAACCATCCGGGATACAATCAGCACAGTGACTACCTTTACAACTACTATCAGTTGCCTCAGCAAAAGGAAGCCATCATCACATGGAATGTTGCTGCTGAAAATGCACTAAGTCACAGACTTCCCACACTTTCTTACACACAGGAAGAAAATTCAGAAATCACTGATATAAAAGAAATTGCAGAACCTACTCTTGAGGTTGCCCTGTGTGATATCATCATCGGCAAAAAATCTATCGACACATTTGACGCAGCTATAGCTCAGGCAAAGGCAAATGGATATGACAGATGGCTTGAAATTGTACAGAATGCATACGACAGATATGTTTCCAAAAAATAATATAGCAATGATATAAATATCAAAAACTGCAGTCATACGCTCAAAAAGCGTGACTGCAGTTTTTGATATGTTGGTTCTATATTAAATATTGTTAATAAAACCTTCATAAACAGGATAAAATAAACAATGTTATTGGTTAATATTGCACAAATCGAAAAAAAAACTTGACAATCATGATTCTATGATATATAATTTGAGAGTATGCAAAGTAGGGATATTTATGCCCGTTTTTAAATGCATACCATTCTATATGCAGGAGGTGAAACGAATTGCCAACCTTTAACCAGTTAGTAAGAAAGGGCAGAGAGACTTCCGTTAAGAAGTCCACAGCACCTGCACTCCAGGTAGGCTTTAACTCTCTCAAGAAGAAAGCCACAGACCTCAGTGCTCCTCAGAAGAGAGGTGTATGTACTACTGTTAAAACAATGACACCCAAAAAGCCTAACTCAGCTCTTCGTAAAATGGCCAGAGTAAGACTTACAAACGGTGTCGAGGTTTCAGCTTACATCCCCGGTATCGGACACACACTTCAGGAACATAGTGTTGTTCTTATCAGAGGCGGTAGAGTAAAAGACCTCCCTGGTGTAAGATATCACATCATTCGTGGTGCTCTTGATGCATCGGGTGTTGCTAACAGAAATCAGTCCAGATCCAAATACGGTGCCAAAAAGGCAAAGAAGTAATTTGAATCAGACAAAACAAAATCGTAAGTAACTCCGGTTGCACGAGTGCTTGCAAAACAAGGTAAGTTAAGTGCGCCAATATGGAATTTATATATATTAATTTTGTATTGAGCACTGACAAGTTTTTTGTAAACTTGAGTACCTATGAAATCATTATAATATGAAGGAGGGAAGGAAAGTGCCACGTAAAGGTTATATTGCAAAAAGAGAAGTTTTACCCGATCCTATGTACAACAACACAGTTGTTACAAAGCTTATCAACAACATCATGCTTGACGGTAAGAAGGGTGTAGCTCAGAGCATTGTATACGGAGCATTTGATATCATCGCTGAAAAAACAGGAAAGGACCCCGTTGAGGTTTTCACACAGGCTATGGAAAACATTATGCCTGTCCTCGAGGTTAAAGCCAGAAGAGTAGGCGGTGCTACCTATCAGGTGCCGATCGATGTTCGTCCTGACAGAAGACAGACTCTCGGTCTCAGATGGCTCACACTTTATGCTCGTCAGAGAAATGAAAGAACCATGCGTGAAAGACTCGCAGGTGAAATCCTCGACGCAGTCAACAACATGGGTAGTGCAGTTAAGAAAAAAGACGACACTCACAAAATGGCAGAAGCCAACAGAGCATTCTCTCACTATCGTTGGTAATTTTGCTGCATAAAAAGCACTAAGCTTTGACATTCCGGAAAGGAGGAAAACAAAACTATGGCTAGAGAATATTCTTTGCAAAACACAAGAAACATCGGTATCATGGCTCACATCGATGCCGGTAAAACAACAACAACCGAAAGAATACTTTACTACACAGGTCGTATTCACAAAATGGGTGAAACTCACGACGGTGCTGGTACAATGGACTGGATGGCTCAGGAGCAGGAGCGTGGTATAACAATTACCTCTGCTGCTACAACATGTTTCTGGAAGCCTGCTGGTGGTCCTTACAAAGATATAGCTCATAGAATCAAC
>JAFYUA010000237.1 GCA_017549745.1 Clostridia bacterium
GTCACGCATCATTGGCGTGTCACAGGTGCAGATTTCACGCATAGAAAAAAGAGTGCTTGCCAGCCTCAGAAGTTCAATGCAATAGCTTAACTACCCCGATGGTTAATACCATCGGGGCATCTTTATTTGTTGACAAAATTCTCTCCTAATGGTAAAATTATATGTAATTATACATAAAGGAGAAAACGATGTCCAAGCAAATAGGCAATGTACAACTCATGCAAAAAATGAACCGCTTGCGCGTTCTCAATTACATACGCAGAAACCCCGGCACCTCGCGCCCCGTTATTTCTGAACACACAGGGCTTTCACTGGCATCAATCACCAACATAACGGCATATCTTCTGGATATAGGCATTGTTGAAGACATTGGTGTGGAGTCGGTCGAGAGGGTAGGGCGCAAGAGCACTCTCCTGCGTTTTTGCAGTGAGGCATACGGTTTCGTCATAGCTTCACTTTCGGGCGATGTTGCCAATGTGTACTACACTGACCTTGAGGGCAGAGTCAAAGAACATCTTTCAAGTGACATCACTTCACTATCGTCTGATGATGTCATTAATAGTGTGCGTTCGATGGTTGCATCTCTTTTGAAAACCCATGGCGCGTCATCAACTCTTGCAATAGGCATCAACTTTTCGGGTCTTGTGCTCGACGGCATGCGCTTTGTGATATCATCGAGCATGAAATGGCAGGCAATGGACATCAAAAAGATTTTCGAAAATGACACAGGCTTGCCTGTTTTTGTAGAAAACATCTCCCGCCTGAGAGCAGTTGGCTATTCCAGCGCATCGGGAGGGGAGAGCTGCGGCAATCTTTTGTTTGTCGACCTTGACAATGGTATCGGTGCAGTTCAGCTCGTTGGCGGAAGTGTGAGCACCAATGTGCTCGGCGAAATAGGCCACACCACTGTCGACAAAGACGGTCAAATGTGCTTTTGCGGCAACCGAGGCTGCCTTGAGGCTATGTGCTCAAGTCAGAGGATTTTGTCTCTTTGCTCCCAGAGGCGCGGCAAAGAGGTGGCATCGGTGAGCGAATTAATGCAGCTATATGACGCAGATGACGAGGCGGCTGTTTTTGCCGTGCGCGAATGCGGCAGTTATCTTGGCATTGGTCTTGCTAACCTTGTTTCTCTTTTTCATCCATCGGTCATAGCTATTAATAAAGGGCAATTTGCTCATTGCCTGCCTGTTATTGATGAGGCGGTGAGCTGCATGAAAAATAGAGCCTACAGGGCACTGTGGCAGGATGTAGACATCCGCTACATCGACATCAATTTCACTCAGACCATCAAAGGCGCCGCGTTTGAAATGTGTGACCGCATTTTTGACATATCATACCCTCACAGTTTCCTGTAAAGGAGCAGTTCCCAACATGAATTTATCTGAAATAATAGTTTTTCTCAAGGATTTTTTTCCGGTGGTTGCCACGGTTTCCTTGTGTCTCTATTTTTTTGTGCCCATATATTCCATAATCGGTTTTTTTGCCACCAAGAAGTTCCCCGAGGCAAAGCACAACCACAAATATGCCATCATGATTGCCGCGCGAAATGAAGAGGCAGTAATCGGCAACCTCATCGACAGTATCAACTCTCAGGATTACCCCTCAGAGCTTGTCACGGTGTTTGTGGTGGCAGATAATTGCACCGACAATACCGCCCAAATCGCCCGCGAGCATGGAGCAGTGTGCTATGAGCGCTTCGACCCTGACCATCGCACCAAGGGCTATGCTCTTGAATTTTTGGTTGAAAACATCGCTCGCGATTATTGTCTCGAAAGCTTTGAGGCGTATTTCATCTTTGATGCCGACAATCTCCTCAAAAAAGACTATCTTTCGCGCATGAATGAGGCTTTTGACTCAGGCGAGAAGATAGTCACATCATATCGCAACACCAAAAACTTTGGTGACAACTGGATTGCCGCAAGCTATGGTCTGCACTGGCTGCGCACCATTCGCTATGAGCACCGCGGCAGAGCAGCGCTTGGCCTTGCCACTCGCATACAGGGCACAGGCTTTATGTTTGCAAGTGAGATTATAAAAGGCGGCTGGCACTATGTGTCATTCACTGAGGACAGGGCATTTGCCGCCGATGCAGTGGTGAGTGGCTATCGCATATCCTATTGTGACCGCGCCGAGTTCTATGACGAGCAGCCTACCTCACTGCGCATAGCGCTTCGCCAGCGCATTCGTTGGGGCAAGGGTCATCTTCAGGCTTTTGCCGAGTCGGGGCCAAAGCTTCTGGCTCATGTGTTTGCACCTGACAAGTCCACTGTGTGCTATCCCGAGCCTGACCCAAATTCGCTTAATGTGTGCGACACCACAGTCGATGACATATATGCCGATGCACAAAAATGCCTGATGAGGAGTGTGCAAAGAGGCTGGGCGTCACTTCTTTTGCTCTTGCCGTGCGTTGTTTTGTTTGCGGCGGCATATATTTTGAAAGCAATAAAAAACATCATCAATCGCATTTGCGCCTTTGCCAAAAAGAACAAAACAGTGCGTGCGTTTATCTCGTCGCGCTTTTTCAAAAATCTCAAGCTCAGATTCATGTCATATGACATGTTCATCATCACATTTCCAAACAATCTGATTGTCATCACAACCGCAATTCTCTCTCTTTTGTGTCAGATTCTTCTCGTGTTTCTGGCAGGTAGCTTTGCATCGGATGCTTTCAGTGTTGCAGCAGCCGCGCTTGTCACCTTTGCAATGCGCTGGGCAGCGAGCATGATGCTTGGCATCTATGTGTTCTTTGTGGAGAGAAAGCGAATAGCACACATAGGCATTTTTAAAAAAATTTACTATTGCATTATGTGGCCCATGTTTGATATAATAGGCAAGATTGCTGTGCTATCAGCTTTGTTTATGAGGGTAGAGTGGAAACCAATCCCTCACACTCAAAACATCGGCATTGATGATATTATTCACTAAAGGAGCTGAAAGGCTTATGAGTATTTATGAATTTTTGATGCAGTTCAAAGGGTTTCTTTCTGTTTTTGGCGTAATCGTAGGATTTGTGTTTTGCTATAAATTCTGGAGCATTTACAAAAAACTGAGCTTTTTTGCCACACGCAAATTCCCGAAAGCAAAGCGCAATCACAAATATGCCATCATGATTGCCGCCCGAAATGAATCGGCAGTAATCGGCAACCTCATCGACAGTATCAACTCTCAGGACTATCCCTCAGAGCTTGTCACGGTGTTTGTGGTGGCGGATAATTGCACCGACAATACCGCCGAAATCGCCCGCGAGCATGGAGCAGTGTGCTATGAACGCTTCGACTCTGAACATCGCACCAAGGGCTATGCGCTTGAATTTCTGGTTGAAAACATCGCTCGCGATTATGGCATCGAAAGCTTTGAGGCGTATTTCATCTTTGATGCCGACAATCTCCTCAAAAAA
>JAFYUA010000029.1 GCA_017549745.1 Clostridia bacterium
AATGTTCGTTTTGAAGAAAAAACCCTCAAAAGCTTTGGCGGCATTAATGTGGGTGAGGATAGCGCGATAGGAGAGCTTTGCATGTCGGAAAACATGAGCTCTCATCTTTTCCCCTCGCTTAGTGCGAGGAATGCGCGCACTAAAGCAGCATCATCTGAGCGCATCATCAACGGCATAGGGAGCTTTGAGGGCTGCATCTACACTTCATACACGCCCGATGCCAAGCACATCTATTTCACCTTTGACGGAGTGGATTATGAATACACATCATATTCAGCATCAAAGGATTTTACCCTTGGTCGCAAATTTGCATCACTGGCAGACACCATTCTCATCGTGCCCGATAATGTTGTGTTTTCGGTCAAGACCAAACAGTTTGCCAAAGCTACACTCAGCCACACTCAGAATTCATCAACTGCCAAGACCAAGTTTCGCTCCGAGGCACCAAATTCGAGTCTGCTTGATTCGCAAACCATAGATTTCATCGGCACGCTTAGCCACAACAGGCTCAGCATACGCAGCCTCTCATATTCATATGGTGGCTCTACACGCACCTTCAACTATGCTTCGTTTCATGAAATCTTCAAGGCAGGAGTTGTGGTCAAGCTCAAACTTAATGTGTATGCCAATAGCTACGATGACGCTTCGGCGTATTATGCTTTCATAGACAAAATGGCGGCTGGAATCACTCTCAAAATAAAATCGGTCTCAACCTCAAAGCACACTGTGCCGTCAGGAACCATAACTGAGACTATTGGTCTTAATTTTGATGACAATTCCATAAACCTCAGCGGGCTGAGCAGCGTGTATGTGCGAAGCTTCACGGTAGAAAGGGCTATGCCGCAACTTGAGAGCATATGTGCCTATGACAACAGAGTGTGGGGCATATCGGGAAAGACGGTGTATGCTTCAAAGCTTGCCGATGCAACTGAGTGGAATGATTTTTCAGTCGATAGCTATGGCACGCTTCCATCTGCATCGTTCAGCACCGAGGCACCCACTGAGGGCAAATTCACCGCCATCGTGCCATATGGCAACTACATATATGCCTTCAAGGAAAATGCAATCCACAAAATATATGGTGACGAGCCCGATGAATACACTCTCCACACCGACATTTGCAGGGGTGTCGGTGAGGGTATGACAGATTGTGTGAGCATTGGAGCATCAAGCCTTATATATGCATCTGCAGATGGGGTGTATATCTACAGGGGCGATTATCCGCGCAAGATATCGCAAAGCATAGGCAAGCTGCCCACACCGATTTCGGCAGCGGCAACCGAAGAGTTCTATTATATTTTGTGCAGCCAAAATGGCAGAAAGCTCATCTATGTGTATGACCTCACTCGTGGCATATGGCACTCGGAGACGGCGCCCGATGCAAGCTCGCTTCTTACCTCGGCATCAAACGAGGTGTATCTGGCAGATGGTGGCAAACTGTGGTGCCTTAGCCAAAGCTCAGATGATGAATCAGGCGAGCGCACAGTGCGCTGGAAGATGCGCATGAGAGTGGATGACCGCCTATTTGGCAAAAA
>JAFYUA010000238.1 GCA_017549745.1 Clostridia bacterium
GCCTGCTTCTCCTGAGGTGTCCATATCACATTCATTGCTCCGCCTCCGTTTCTGCCTCCACATCGGATATCACAATCACTCCGTGCTCTTCACCCTCTGACGATGTGCCTGCAGCATAGCTCTGCTGAATGTCCTTGATGTCTTTGAGGGTAGACACAAGCTGCTTGAGCGCCGATGTGTCAATGAGGGCTTCTCTCACAGTGCACACCTCCGTCTCGGTGTAGGTTTCCATCACGGGCTTTTTGAGCTCGGCGTCATATTCCACCTCTTTGGTGCGCTTTTTTTCGCGTTCTTCGCATCGGCTCAGCTCATCGATGGCGCGGCTGAGCTTGTCGAGCATGCGGTCAGAGAGGGTGAGTATGCGCTTTGTGCGGTCGCAGTGTGCCTCCTCGGATGTAAGCGCGTCATATTCATTTTTGTATTTTTCGGCAAACTCTTGGGGAGAAATGCCTGATGTATCGTTTACATTCAATTAAAAAAACTCCTTTCTATACTATATTGTAGCACAAAAAGGAGCTTTCTTTTCTTTTTGCCCGATTGCCATCAAAGCCTTGGCGCGCAAGGGGTATGGCAGTGCTAACACCCATTTTTTTACAAAATGGGTGTTTTATTTTCTTGACTAAAGTTTTATTTTTCTATATAATATACATAATATTATTGATAAACCCGAAAGGAATTAATATTATGTCTAAAATAAAAATCATATCGGATTCCACTGCCGATATCCCCAAGAATTTGCAGGAAGAGCTCGGCATTGAGGTGTTTGCTCTGCCCATCATCGATGGTGACAAAGAATACCTCGACGGCGTGAGCATCACCAACGAGGAATTTTATAAGATACTTGAAGAGAGTGATAAGCTCCCCTCATCATCGAGAGTGGCACCAGGCTCATTTACCGATGCATACCACAAGGCATGGCAGGAAGGCTACACCGACCTCATCTATGTGTGCCTCAATTCCAAAGGCTCGTCTACCTATCAGGGTGCAGTGCTTGAGCTTGAAGATTTTTATGACGAAAACCCCCAGGCCAGAGATGCCATCAGGGTGCACATCATCGACTCCAAGACCTACAGCATGGCATATGGCTATGGCGCGGTAATCGGTGCCCGCATGGCAAAAGAGGGCAAAAGTGCCGACGAGGTGGTTGCTGCCATCAAAGACTGGATAGACCACTCGCGCATACTCTTTGTGCCCCTTAACCTCAAATGCGTCAAAAAAAGCGGCAGAGTGTCCGCCGCGGCTGCCTTTGTGGGCGATGCGCTTGGCTTAAAGCCCGTCATCACTTTTGAAGACGGCGAATCCAAGGTCATATCCAAAATCAGAGGCGAGAAAAAGGTCATTGGTGAAATGCTGAGGATGGTGAATGAAGACAGAGAGCCAAATTCACCATATATGATAGTGAGCGGCAGCAACATGGAGATGTATGGCAAATTCCGCGACAAGGTGTATGAAACAATGGATGTGCCGCCTGCGTGCGAATATCCCATTGGCTGCATCATCGCCATCAACGCGGGCGCAAATGTGCTTGGAATAATATATAGACGATAAGTATTTTAATATAAAACACGCATGGCAGTATGCCATGCGTGTTTTTGTGTGTTGTTATTGTACATCTACAGGTCTTCTTGTGCCAAAGGTTATAATATCTTTACACGATCCCTGATATTTCCTTGCTATAAAGAAAGTGCCCATTCCTGTTGCATCGTCATATCTGTCAATTGTATCCAAAGCCTGCCAGTCTGCAGGGTATATGCGCAATCTGCTCATTGTACTGTCAGCTATTGTGTACGCATTTGTATTACTTTTTACAATAACTCTCTCGCCATCCAGAGCTATAATGACCACCCCTGAATTCGAATTGTAAAAATCGGCTATATATCCGCATACAAATTCATTGTTGTCATTTGCCTGCTCTATAGCAGCTGTTACAGTGTCATTAACTGTCACTTTTTGATACCAGTCACCATCTTCGGTAATACCATAGTCTCCAAATGTATTGGCTATCACGGCAACAGCCGATGCTATGCCGTCACTGCCTGCTTTAAGCATCAACACTGACCCTGCTTGTATATCATAATATTCACAACCCCCTACAAACTCGCAAGCATCCGAATCTTCGAGAATGATTGCCTCCTTCAATCCATCGGAGTTGTCAGTGTAATAACGGACTTTTAGCGCATCCATATTGTCGATTGTTAAGGC
>JAFYUA010000239.1 GCA_017549745.1 Clostridia bacterium
CACTCAGTATGCTCAATGCGTTTCGCAGCAATGCTTATTTTCTCACATTGTGACAGTGCCACAGGGCGAGAAAAGCAAAAGCATCGAAGTGTATGAGCAGCTTCTCAAGACCATGCTTTCGCTTGGATTTACCCGAGGCGATTGTGTTGTGGCAGTAGGTGGCGGCGTGGTTGGTGATTTGGCAGGTTTTGTGGCAGCATCATATATGCGCGGTGTTGACTTTTATAATATCCCTACCACCGTTTTGTCACAGATTGATTCTTCAATAGGCGGCAAGGTCGCCGTTAATCTTGGTGGCATAAAAAATATCGTGGGAGCTTTCTATCAGCCCAAAAAGGTGCTCATAGACCCCGATGTGCTTTCCACACTACCCTCGAGGCAGATATCAAACGGACTTAGCGAAGCGGTGAAAATGGCTCTGACATCAGACGCTAAACTCTTTGAGCTTTTTGAAACCTGTGATGCACTTGCAAATATTGATGAGATTATCACAAGCTCGCTAAACATCAAAAAGAATGTGGTCGAGCAAGATGAAAAAGAAACAGGACTTCGTAAAATTTTGAATTTTGGTCACTCTATAGGTCATGGCATCGAAAGTCAGCTTTCATCATTGTATCATGGTGAATGTGTGGCGCTCGGCATGATTCCCATGTGTTCGCCCGATGTGAGAGCAAGGCTTCTTAATGTCCTCGCCAAGCTGTCACTTCCCACTACAGCTTCATTTGATGCTGACAAAGTGGTAGAGGCTATGACTCATGACAAAAAGGTTAGCGCGGGCAGACTCACTGCAGTTTTCGTAGAAAATATAGGAAATTATGTGATGAAAGATATAACATGCGAAAGCTTGAAATCAGACCTTAAACTCATCGCTGAAAGGAGAGCGTGACATGAAAAATTCATTTGGCAACAGTGTCGCAGTCACTCTTTTTGGCGAAAGCCATGGTGCTCAGATAGGCATAGTGATTGATGGCCTTGCACCAGGCATAGAGATTGACCACGACTTTATTTCTTCTCAGCTTTCGCTCAGGCGCCCACATGGCAGTATTTCCACATCACGCCGTGAGGCTGATGAATATAGCATTGTAAGCGGAGTGTTTGAAGGCAAGACCACAGGCACACCTGTGTGCATTCTTATTCCAAATTGCGACACCAGGAGCAATGACTATGCTTCCACCCGTTCACTTGCCAGACCGGGTCATGCCGACTATACTGCCAATTGCAAATATCATGGCTTTGAAGATTACAGAGGCGGCGGACATTTCAGCGGCCGCATCACTGCACCCTTAGTGGCTGCAGGTGCTATAGCCATTGGCGCACTTGCCCAAAAAGGCATCCACATAGGCACCCATATCAAAAAATGCGCAGGCATTTGTGACCGAAGCTTTGACGATATCAATGATGATATATCTGCGCTTTCAACCATGGATTTTGCTGTGCTCGACTCTGATGCCGCAAATCGAATGAAAGATGCAATTGTTGCCGCTGCCAAAGATGGTGACAGTGTGGGCGGTGTTTTAGAAACTGCAATAACGGGCGTTGATGCAGGAGTAGGGGAGCCATGGTTTGACTCGGTGGAGAGTCAGCTTGCACATATTCTTTTTTCTGTTCCTGCAATCAAAGGCGTAGAGTTTGGGCTTGGCTTTGATTTTTCCGATAAAAAGGGCAGTGAAGCCAACGATGCCTTTTGCATGGCAAATGGCAAAGTTGTCACTGCCACAAATAACAACGGCGGAATAAACGGCGGTATCACCAATGGTATGCCAATCGTGTTTTCGTGTGCAGTAAAGCCCACTCCTTCTATATACAAAACTCAGAATACTGTTGATTTTATAAACGAGGTTGATGCTCAGCTTAGCCTCAGCGGACGCCACGACCCTGCCATCATACACCGCGCAAGAGTTGTGGTGGATAGCGTAAGCTCACTCGTGCTTTGTGATATGCTTGCAATGCGCTATGGAACAGATTGGTTGAGAGGATGACAAAAATGCAATATGGTCTTATAGGCAGAAAGCTCGCTCATAGCTTTTCCAAAGAAATTCACGAAAGCATAGGGGATTATGCATACACTCTCAAAGAGCTTGAGCCCCAAGAGCTTGATGATTTTATGACACAAAGAGATTTTAAGGCAATCAATGTGACCATTCCCTACAAAGAAGCGGTCATGCCTTATCTTGACAATATAAGCGACTTTGCCCAAAAGATAGGCGCTGTGAACACTATAGTTAACCGTGATGGTAAGCTCTATGGCTACAACACCGATTGTCTTGGCC
>JAFYUA010000240.1 GCA_017549745.1 Clostridia bacterium
ACACCGGGGAGCATGTTGGCGCCGATGCTATTGCACACTACCCTGTTGCCCCTCGACTCAAAAAGCGAGCAGAGGAGATTGTTGGTGGTGGTTTTGCCATTGGTGCCGCACACCATGACAATGGGGCCTTTGAGCTGCAGAGCCAAGCGGCGAAGCAGACCGGGGGAAATGCGCAGGGCAAAGCCGCCGGGTGCTGAGGTGCTCATCTTGCCCGCCAGGCGCCCTGCCACTGTGAGAAGCTTGCACGCAATAATGGCGATAATATCTCTTAGTTTGTTCATGCTTATCATATCCTTTAATTTGTCTATTGTTATTATGCCGCGGGGAAGCCTGTGAGATACACAAGCAGGCAATCCACCAAAACACCTGAAGCAGAATAGATTATCCAGCGCACCGAGCTATGCAACGAGCATGCCACATATTTTTCCTTGTTGACCCAGCGGTGGAAAGGAATGAGCATAAACACCAATGCCACTGCATCGATTGCCAAAAGCGCTGCAAAGTCACCTATGATAAGAAGCGAGAGGGTGTTGCCAAGGTCGGGAATCACAAGCCAGAAAAGAAGCTTGGCTACAGCACCTACAATCACACAAAACCTGAAAATTACCTTGTATTCACCCAAAACACGCGATTCACCGCCTTTGTCACGAAGGTGGTCGGTTTTCATGCATTTGAAGCCTGTGTAGAATGCTACAAAGCTGAGAGCAATTGATGTTACCACCAATGCAACCCTTACACAAAAGAATAAAAATGCCAGCATATATTTATACCTCTTTCTTAATTATTGTCAATATGGGCAAAAGGGAGAGACTGTGCAAAATCGTTCCACTTTTCACGCAATTGGTCTATGCACTCCTCTGCCTTATCGGTCACAGGCTCAAAGAGCACTGCATACCTTTGCTTAGCCTCGACTGCATTGGCTTTGAGAATATCTTTCTTTTCCTTTAGCTCCCCTACCTTGGTCTCATTGAGAGTGTTGGCAGGATTTTGAACTGCCGTGGCGATATTCCCTGCTGCAAGCTCAAGCTTTCGTGCACAGCTCTGACTAAAGCTTGAGCGCCTCAGATGACTCATCTGATGAGTATATGCAAGGATTCTCTCGTTGGCGGGGTTATGGATGCTCACCATGCACACCACAAACGATAGCCACCCAACAATAGGAAGCACAACGCGGCGGTTTTTGACGGCAAGCCTGAGAAGCTCAAGAAGATAGAGACCCAAAACCTTGACGATAACACCAAAGGTGAGTTCTTCTTCGTCTATGTAGTGACCTATGCGTTTGATAATGGGCTGCATATAGTTGATGTTGAGCTTGTTCCTGGCTTTTTTTAGCTCACTGCGATATATGCGCGTGCGCTCGCTCTGAGGCATTGGCGCATGGCACGCGCAGCACATTGGGTCGGCAAGATTATTAACTGTCTGACAGGTACAGGTCCACATCGGGTGTCACCTCCTCTTGGGTATTGATAGCGTGTATTTCTTTGGCATACACGCTCAGATGAACATGCTCGGGGTGCATCATAAGCTTTGCGCCTTCACTGCCCTCGGGCACAATCTCATAGGTGGCAGGGTTTTTGCCACCGCGTGTGAACACATCACCGATTTTTGCCTTTTGTTCGGTGAGAGCATATTCACGCTCTATCTTTGAAAGCGGCTCAAAATCGGCATCGGGGCGCACAACGGGCGTGACAGTCCTTTTGCCAAAATCAAACGAAAGCCCCCTATTTTGCATCTCGGTATGCACTGATTCGCTTATGGCAACGGGATTCCAAAAGACCCTCTCTCTGCCCTGAACGGGGAAAAGAATGAACGGATGAGGAAGAAAGTCATAGCGTATCATAAACGCTTCGACATACAGAATCTCATCAACACAAGCACCGAGAATTTCCTCAATATTGCGGTCTATCATTTCTTTGCCCTTGTAGCGCACAAGCTCTGAGTCAAGATGGTCTTTGACCTCGTCGCTTAAATCGCGCCCGATGGAATCAACAGGCAAAAAGCGCTTGTAGCGGTCAGGGTTTTTTTGCCAATAGAACGAGTCGATACCCGTGGAATTCTGCCACAGCTCATGGCTGAGCAAGGTGCCTGTGATGGCTTCAAACTGCACCTGCATCACTGTGTCGAACACCTGAATGTTTTTGCCGTCGGCAAGTGATTCGCGGCCTTTGTCGGTGAGTTCACCGCCAGAAATGTGCTGATAGGTGTTTTCCATGAGATTGATGATGTTTTGCACCATTTTCAAATCTATGCCGAGCATCTCGGATATGACCTCGGGCGAAGTGACAGAGGCAGCATAGAGCCTTAGTATGAATAGCTCGATGGAGTCATAGTCCACGCGGGTTCTCTCGCGCACATTGACCGATGCAGTGGCCACAGGGCAAAGGAAAGGATAGAAATATAAAACCTTGCCGTGAGCGCCAAAGTCTGCCATCTTCTTTTGCCACATGGCAAGATAGCCTGAACCGCGCTGAAGATATTGAAAACGATAGTCCTTTTGGGGTTCGGCAGCTTCGCCGTTTTGCTGATTTATGTTTTCAGTGTTCATAATCACTCAAAATCCTTTGATTTGATATATTCACCATTACCTTTTTTGACCTCGGTGAGCAAAAAGCTCATGAAGTTTGAAAAGCTCTGGACAGAATTGTCAAGCTCGGGTGAGGTGAATTCTTCTTTTGAAGCGTTGTCTGACGAATCGGGTGAACTCTGCTCTTTCTTTTTGGCAAAGCCGAAGATGGGCGGAGCAGTTATTGGGAGAGTGAAGCGCTTTTGGCTCTCTTCTTCCTCCTCTTGGTCATCTTCATCATAGTCATAATCATCATCGAAGTCGTAGTCGTCATCATAATCGTCGGCTTCGTCATTGTTGGTTTCTTCGATATCGACATCATATACGACCTCATTGAACTCTTCGCGTATCTCTTCGTCATCATCGTCAATAGCATCGGTACAGGTGGTCAAAAAGTCAAAATCACCTATGATGACAATCTGACTTTTACAACGCGAAAGTGCCACATTGAGACGCCTGAGCTCATTGAGAAAGCCGATTTCGTTGCGGTCATTGCTTCGGGTGCAGCTATAGATGATGATTTTGCGCTCCTGCCCCTGGAAGCTATCGAGAGTGGCAATCATGGCTTCGATGTTGGAGCGCGACAAATGCGGAAATTCCTTGCGCACAACAGACTGAATTTCCTCTTTCTGACGCTTGAGCGCCGAAATTATGCCGATGTCACCAAACTTAACCTTACAATCGGGTGACAAAATATCGATTTTTTGGAGCACTTTGGCTATGATGCGAGCTTCACATGGGTTGTAGCGGCTCTTTTTGTTGCTCTCGCGGTCATATTCGGTGACCTCACGGCGCACATCATCTGATTGGTCGCTCGTGTCGATGATAACAAGCGGACTTTTGAACACCTCGGGTAAGAGAAGCGGCATAACGCCCTTTTTCTTATCGCCTGTGGTGTGATATTTTTTGTTGTAGAACCAGGTGGAGATGATGTCGGCAACCTCCTCGGGCATACGGAACTGAGTGTTCAGAAGAACCTTGTTGCGCTCGGGCAGACCTTTTTGCTCAAAGAGATATTCAAAAAAGCTCTTTTTGAGAAGCGAGGTGTCGATGCCCTCGTTGTCACAATGCTCCAAAAGCTCGCGGTCCACACTCGGCGGAATCTGCTTGTGGTCGCCAAGCATGAGGGTGCGTGTGGCTCTGGACATGGGCACTATGGCATCGTGAATCTGAATCTGACCTGCTTCGTCGATGATGGCAACATCAAAATCCAGATCCTGAACATCACGATTGGTGTTGATGCCTATGCATGTGGCACCGACAACCGACAGGTGACTTGCCAGGAGATTGGTGAGCACTGTGTTGTCCTTTTCGGACACATTGGTGTGCCAGTCAGAAAGAACGGTGCGGATTTGCTTGGTTTTCTCTTCGAGGGTAACGATAGCCGAAGCAAAGTCTTCAAGCTCTGATTTATTGGTGGAGAACTTATATGTAATATTATCAAACGGAAGATCTGTGGTGATGGTGATGTCGGGCTTTGAGGTAAGATATTCTTCGAGGTTTGCATATTCGGTTTTAACGCGGACAAAATCACCGTTGCCCAGCAAAGCGATGAGCTCAGCTATTGCAGTGTTGTATAGCCCAACTAATGCAGGAGAATTATCAGCAAGGCGGAAATCACGCAAATATCCCTCAAGACGGGCATGCTCTTTTCGTATCCAGCGTGTTTCGCGCATATGAAAGAGTCTGGCAAGGAGATTCTTTCTGGCATCTTCCTGAAGATATATCGCCTTGGCGGCAAAGTCTTCTTTGGCTTTGGCAAGGTCAGCAAGCTGCTTTGCCACTCTAATTTCCTCGGCGGCAATCTCTGCACCAAGAGAAGCTGCTATGTTCAATTGTTCTTTTATCTTGGCATAGTAGTCTGCGAGCTGCTCTTTGAGCGAAAATACGCGAGCGAAATTTTCTTTTTCCTCTTTGATGATAGATGTGGCATTATCGATGAGTGCAAGGGTTGAAGAAATGATGCGATGCCATTTGTCGGAATTGGCAAGGATTTTGTCCTGCATCTTCTGATGCTGATTTTCCAGCATATATGGAACCACATTTGCCTGAACCTTTTCGGCATTACCCACACGGGCAATGACAAGGTCTTTGAATTCGGGATATTCCTCCATATAGTCGGCAATTCTATCAAACGCATTGTCCACTGCTTTGTTGTTCTTTGAAGAAATCAGCACTCTTTTGCGCTGACGCATATAATAGAGCGCCCATTCTACTATAATTGTGGTTTTGCCTGTGCCCGGAGGTCCGAGAACAAGGGCAAGGTCTTTTGATTTGATGCCTGCCTCAATTGCTTTTTGCTGCATATCGTTAAGAAGCGGCGAACGCTCATTTCTAATTTCGTCAATTATGGGCTCGGTGTCGATGGTGTCATCGAAAGGCTCGGTGTCGATGGCATCGGGGTTATTGAACGCCTTTAGCATATACATGGAATTGACTTCGCCGTTTCGAAACTTTTCGACCACAAAGTCTCTCACAAGCTTCTGGCATTGGTTGGCAGCTTTGCGGATAATGCCGCCGCTTGCAGGAAGGGCGGCTTCACTGAACTGGTCCTTGAAGCTCACAACCATGATGCGGCTTGCATCTTGCAACTCTCCCGTTTCGGCTATTCTGCCGCGCATTTCACCAAAGCTCAGCGCCACAAAGACCTCACTGCCTGTGGTGTAGGCGTCGGTGTCATAATCTTCACACACAAATTCATAAAGATATCGCTTGCGTTTGTCGCCTGAGTGCTTGACCGATTTGCGGCTATAGTATGTGATGGGGCGGGTGGCGTCGGCTTTTTCTTGCTCCATATCCTGCTCGGCTTTGGCATAGGCGGTCACCGTTTGCAGATATTTTTCGTCAAAATATTCTGCATTAAATTCAAATTCTTCTTTATCGGTCTTTTCTGTTTCGGTGAGGACATATTCCTTGAGAGCTTCATAGCCGTCACGGGGCATGTTGTCATTGTAGCGGAGGTTATATTTTGCCTTCATCTTGTCGGCAAGCTGCAGTGGAGCAACATCATGTGCGCGCTGACCGTCAATTATGCGCGAAAAGATTATGCCCTGCTCTGATATATTGACAAGCTTTACATCATTTTCAATAAAAGCGCGCTTTTGCTTTATGCCAGCAGTGAAAATACCCACAATGCCCAGGTTGTGATTGTCGTCATCGAATTCAACTCTGACAATATATCCCTTTGCAAAAATATCACAATACACAAGACCGCTTGATGTTTTATCCACATTACCTATTTCAAGTACGCGTGCTTCATTGAGAAGAAAGTCCCTTATTGTATATCCGCGCCGGTCCTCCTCTTGAAATTTGTCGGCAAAGGCAAAAAAGACAACAGGGCATGGTGCACTAAACCATACATTATTGTCGGAAATTTTCAGACCGTGTTTCAGCGCTTCTCCCATTTTATCACCTCTTTTTGCACAGGCAAGGTGCTGAGCGCTTCGAGTTCTTGCTCGCTAAGATTCAAAAACTCGCGGTCATATTCATCCAAAAGCTCAGCTATTGATTTTACCTGATTGTTTTCTTTAGCAGACATTCTATCGCTCCTCCGTCGCGCAAGCGTTTTTTGGGGTTGTAGGCAAGGCACTGCCTGAGTATGTCATCAATCTGCCTCGGCACATTGGGATTGACCTTGGTGATGAGGGGAATGTTTTTCCACTCACCCGTTTGCTTGTCGAGCACCAGATCCTCTCCAAGCACAAGCCGTTTGCCGCAGAGTAGCTCATACATAATAAGCCCGAATGAAAACACATCCACTCTTGATGAATCGGCACTTCCTGAAAAAAGTGCGCTCTGCTCAGGCGACTGATAGCCGAGTGTGCCTGTGCCGCGCATGGTGCGCGAAGCGGATATACCAAAATCGACAAGGTAGATTCTCTCGTGAGGATATGTGCCCTTTATGATAATGTTTTGCGGTTTGAGGTCTTTGTGCTGAGTGTAGTCACCCATACCCGGGATTTTGCGGTGAATGCTCCTTAGAACTCCTGCAATGGAGGCAAGGCGCCTGAGATTTTTGAAGGTGGTCTCGCGTTCGAGCACATATTGACTGTCAGCGTCTATTTTTTTGGCAAGGGTGTCACCCTCTATGTATTGCATGACAATGTAGAGGCGTGTGCCGCGATAGTAGCTATAGTATATCACGGGAATGTTGGCATCGTGCGACTCCAATTTTGCGAGCACATTGACTTCATTCATATATGCCCTCAGAGCAGTCTGATTGGCGGCATCGATGACCTTGATGCCCACCACTCTGCCTGTGCCGACCTCGCACGCCTTGTAGAAAGCAGTTTTGTTCTCAGCCGATTCATACACTGTGCTCTGAATTATATATTTATAATCTTTGTGGATTGAAACCTCATTGCTTTGCTGCATATTTTTATACCCTCTCTGCTAACACAATTTCTCTTCTGATTACTTTGAGCAGCTCTCCAAGTGTGGGTCTTGCTTTATATTCATTTTTTATAACACTTGTTATAATTTGGTGAAACTCAGGTGACATATTCTCTCTGATGGCTTCAAGATTTTGGGCAAGGGTTTCGTCACTCGCATTGCCAAAGAGCACATAGAGCGCAATCTTGGCAACTGCAAACACATCCACCTGCTCCCAGTCGGGTTTGGAACCTTTGGCAAAAGCGCCCATCTTGATTTCATTTGGTGCATATGGGTCGCGGGCGCCCTTTAGCGCAAATGCATTTGGCCCCACTGTAAGATCCGACGGCACGGCAACGGAAGAATCCATGACCTTGGAGTATTCAAAATTGCCTATGCGCACACTGCAGCCCTTGGGAGTGGGAGTGATGAAAATGCAGGTGGGATGCAGGTTACGATGATGAATAGACACAGAGTCGGTTATATCGATAAGAGAATACAAAATCTCAACAATATCCTCAATAATGCCAAGCTTGAGAGTGAGCACATCATTGGGGAAACGAGCTGAATAATCACGGAGGAATTTTTCATATTCATCACGCTGATTGAGCATAAAGGTGTTTTCTTCGGTGAGATAGCAAAGAAATCTCACCCTGCAATCGACCGCGGTGGGAATTTCCTCAGACCAAATAGGCATCTGAGATATGCGCGAGTTATATTTTTTGATTGTGTCCATAGCCATAAGGTCGCGAAATTGGGTGACATCGCCGTCACTGTCTTTTTCAAAGCGTCGGATTATGGCATAGCGGCACTCTTCCCTGCCCTCGTAGTGTTCTATCTTTCGGCATTTGTAGCTTTTGATTTTGGGCGGTTGACCATGAAATGAAAACATCGGCTTGATGACCTCATAGTCACCTATAGGCAGAAGGTCATAGGTTTCATAGCCCTTTATTTCCGCCACACGAACATTGTCGCTCTTGCGCACATATGCCTCGCGTCTTTCGTTGGGTGCAATGCGCGATATCTTTTTGCCCATGGCATAGCCATATACAAGCAGATATAGTGACTTAAACACCTTGGCAGCCTCTGCCTCGGCATTTTTACTGTAGACAATATCGGTTTCCACCTTTTCGATGGTGGTGAGAAGCTTTTTCACGCTTTTTTCCAGAGGACTGTGGACTGCATCATTGCCTGTGCTTCTCACAAGGTTCATGTCATAGCTCACCGAGGTGTCAAGATAGCCGTTGGCAAAACAATATTGCATTTTGTCCACAATGGTAGAAAGACCTGCAGCCTGCTTTTGGTCATAATCGGTGGGCACCTGCACACCGTTGATGTCGAGCACTGCATCAAGAAAGCTCTCCACAGCGGTGCGGGCACGAGTGGAGATATTGAACGGATGGGTGCGCGCGGTGCGCTCACAATCCACACAATGAGTGTAGAGCTGATTGTAGCCTTTCAGTCTGGAATCTTCATTTTTCATAAAATCAAATAGCATAACGGTTATCCTTTGTGAAAGAAATTTAAATGATAATAGTGTCAAGGCGCGAGATAAGTGAATGTAAAACCTTCTCCTATTGCCTATGGTATCCCAAAGGTTTATATTTTACTTCTATATAGCAAATACGAATACACTGTTGGAATAATCACAATTACAAAAATAGTAATCATAAACAAAATTGTAAATTTTAATAGTCCTGCTACAGTCATTAATATACCGCTGATAATCCAAAGCTTTCCTGCAAGTTTATGCGTCTTATTCCAATTTTCCTCATCGTGCAAGGTCCAGGGAAGTCTGATTCCAATAGTATAGTTTTGTTTGCACTTCGGAAGAATAAAACCAAGAACAAAAATTACAACTCCAACAAAAACAAACATTATGTTTTCGACATTTACTCTATATCCCAATGCATTACCATAGATACAAACTCCGCATATCAAAGAGCAAATAGGAATTATGCTTATAACAACGGAAATTACTTTGTTATTTATATTCTTTTTTCTTGGATCAGCATTTGTAGCAATGATACATATTAAATTTACAATTGTCAGCAGCGCCGGAAGTCCGACTACTGCAAACAGTTTACTGCTATAGCCTGTAGGCTCACCATTCCAACCGAAACTTGTTGCTATATTCTACGGAAGTCTGCCCCATACAATAAATCCAAAAATCATCGGCAATAATGTAATTATGGAAGAAATAATTATATTAAATTTATTGTTTTTTATCATATAACCACCTAAATTTTGTTTTAATTAATATGTGTGTTATCGCAACTTATTAAACTATCATTTTTTGGTACAGTTTTTGGATTAGCTCGCATTCGATAGTATATGTAAATATTTAAAAGCGGCAAACCAATCTTTGATTTTCATGGACTTGACACGAATAAGTCTATACCAATATAATAGAGCCGACTCATTATCTTCGCATCTTTACAATAATTCCATTTTTGTTCTGTTATCATCTTTTTCATTTGGTTTATTATAATAGTTCAAGTTATAACTTTCAAACTTTTGGTACGCATTGAAATACCGTATTCCAAATTCCTTCAATGCTGCGGCATTAAAGTGTAGGTTATCCGGATTTGCCCCCAGACCATCGGCCGATACATAGGCGCAATTGGGATATTCTTCAGCAATTTTTCTGAGTGAACGATTTATGTGATGGTAGTTTTTCAGGTCTTCATCCAGAGTGCAATTCAAAAGAAAATCTCCTAAACCACCAATAAGGATTGGTAGATTCGGCATTTCTATATGTTTTCTAAGTTCATTCATAATAACAGTAAAATGTTCCTGATAAAGTGGATATCTTTCCGGGCTACAATCTCCTTCACCCTGATGCCAGATCACCCCAACCAAATGCGAGGTTCTCATAGCAAGTTTGGTACAATTTACAGCGTTATTAAAAAGCAGTCCGCCAGGTTGCCATTGTTCCAAACTCGTACCACCATCAGCACAAGGTATGATGCCAACTTCAACGCCAGGATGAGAATCGGAATAAGCTTTTGCAAAGCTCTCAGCCAGGCAAGTACCCGAAAACGGGCGATCTGGGTTTACCGGTCGATACATTGTCTGCCATCTGCCGTTGCGAAGGACTTTTAATTTGTCACCACAAGTGTCAAGCTCTTCTGCTTCATCATAAAATCCTCTGCCGGCAGCATTGGACTGGCCTATTAACAAAAATGAATGTATCATAATTCAAAACCCTTTCTTTATTTTATCAAAACACTATGTAATGATATAATCATTGCGAGGCATAAGGTTTAGATGCAAACCTTTTTATCCTTTAACCAAAAATCATTTATTAAAGTTGTTCTAAAAACTTTTTCAATTTATGTGAAATTACTGCATTTCCATTATCATTTGGATGCAATCCATCAGGAATGTAGTTTTCCTGAATTTCTTTTATCTCAGGTTGCAATCCGCTTGTTGCAAACAAATCCAATACGGGAAGGGAATAATATTGTGCAACTTCTCTGATTATATTTACATATTCTTTCAATGTTCCAAAATCACCGGGTTCTTTTCCTTCTGGAATTTTTGTTTCACCAATTCTATGAAGCGGTGTCATAATCACGATGGTTTTTCCAATATATTTTTTAATGAGTCCACTGAACAAATAATGGCAGGCTCCGTAAAAGGTTTCCGGCGTTCTGTCAGAAAAGCTGCCTATTCCTGCATCTCCGTGCCCATAATCATTTGTTCCGCCAAAAACAACTACAACATCTGCATCATCATCCATTTGTTCAAATCTTTCACAAAAAGAATTTATGTCCACATAGTCATCTTTTGGTCTTGCCGTTGTTCCCTTTTGCAAAGCAAACCTCGTACCACTTATTCCATAGTTTCTTGCAACTGCCAAATCGGCTTCCTTTTTCAAAACTGAGTGGTATATCGTCTGTTCACAACTCGCTCCCACCCCCTGTGTAATACTGTCTCCCAAAAAATTGATTTTAAGACCTCTTAATTCCATGCTAGTTATCTCCTTTGTAAATTTATTAATTGCGAGGCATACGGTTTAGATGCAAAGCCTTTTGATGTAAAGTTCATATTAAGTTAGGATAAAAAATCAATCGACTTGTATAAATCCTTCTAACCAAGAACCAACATTTAATTCATATTCGCTAATATAAAAACATTCGTCATCATATTTATTGAACCCCGGAAGCAATTTGTATTTAGACACTGCATTTTCTGCCATTTGTCTACTTTCGAAAATTCCAAGTGTTTTAGTTTCCGTATATTCAAGGTTTTCTCCATAATCATAAGCATGTTCTAATAAATACACTTTCATATCAATATTACCTCCATTTCAAATAGAATTAATTTTTTCACCAAAATTCGACATAGTTCGAGTCAAGTCAGACGAAAATTATATATCTATACCTGCGCTTTCACTTTCATAATTACTGTTTTAACTGACTTTTCTTTGCACTCTTCGTGGTGGATGATATTATGTATTTGGGTCTGCCCTTGATTTCCTCATAGATGCGAGCAATATAATAGCCAATGATGCCAAGGCTTATCATGATGATGCTGCCTATGAAAATGGTTATGATGATAACGGTGGTCATGCCCTCGAGTGCTCTGCCGACTATCTTGTCGATAAGTGCCCATATGCCGAACACAACTGATATAAAAAGCATAACAAATCCAAGAACGGTTACCGTTTGCATTGGGGCTGTGGAATATGAGGAAATGTTGGAAATTGCGTATTTGATAAGTCCGCGAGTTGACCATTTGGACTCGCCGCCCACACGCTCCCTTACCTCAAACTCAACTGTGGTTTTGTTGTAGCCCACCCAATAGGAAATTGCTCTGAAAAATCCCCTCTCGGGCATTTGGTTGAGCACATCGATTACCTTGCGGTCAAGAAGCTTAAAATCAGACGAATTGGTCATGTCAAAGCCCGCCATGCGGCTGATAACGGAGTAAAAAGCTTTTGCACCGATGCTATGCAGCTTCTTCTCCTGCCCGCGCTCGCTTTTTATGCCCTCAACAATTTCGTAGCCTTGCTGCCACAGACGATACATTTCGATGATTTTTTCGCTTGGATGCTGAAGGTCGCAATCGATGACAACGGCGCAGTTGCCGTTTGCTGCTGCAAGACCTGCAGATATGGCGGCTTCTTTGCCAAAGTTTCTTGAAAAATGCAAGCCCACAACATTTTCTGCTTCACAGGCAAGCTCGTTGATTATGGCATAGGTGCGGTCACGGGAACCATCATCTACAAAAACAAACTCACTTTCGATGCCATGTGCACATAGCAAGGAATACACCTCGTTATATGCAGGTTTTATGCATTTTTCTTCGTTATATGCGGGAATAATTACGGATAACATAATAAATCACCTTGCTTAATTTAAAATAGTTCTTCAAATCGTGCGACACTCATGGGGCGGTAAAAATAGTAGCCCTGAAGCAAATCGGCGCCTGCCTCAACAGCCTTTAACTTCTGCTCCTCGGTTTCTATGCCTTCGCACAAAGTCTTAAAGCCCAAATCATGGGCAGTCTGAATGATATTTTTGAGGATTAAAAATCCAGTTTCAGTTATTGCATTTTGAGTGAGAGCTTTGTCGACCTTGACAATGCTTATGTCAAGCTCTGCCAAATCGTCAAAAGAAGCATAACCTTTGCCGAAATCGTCTAAAAGAATTGAAACGCCTTTTTCTTTCAGGCGGGTCAGATTTTTGGTCATTGCACCCTTTTCTGAATCGGTCAGTTCTTTATCTTCAAGGATTTCGACTGCAAGGCATGGATAATCGACGCCATATTTTTCCACTATTGCTATTATATTATCTGCAAAGTCTTCATCGCAAAGAGTGGAGCGAGAAAAATTGATTGTATATACATATCTTCTGCGCTGCTGCTTGTCATTTGAAATCCATTTGCAGTTTTTTTCAAAGATATAGTAATCAAATTTTTCATTGAGTCCCACATTATTTACTGCAGAGAGAAAATGATGGGGAGTTAAAATTCCCTCGGTGGGAGAATTGAGCCTTGAAAGTACCTCAGCACCTATAATATTGTCCGTCTTTGCATCTAAAATGGGCTGATATTCAAGAAAAAATCTGTTGTTGTCGATTTCATTTTGTATGTTGTTTTCTATTTTGATTTTGCGTTCAAATTCTTTGCCGTTGCTGTTGTCCCACTGGCAATACAAAACCTCACGGTCTTCAGCCATGCTGCACGCCTGCTTTGCTCTTGAAAGCGCGGTTTCAAACGAAACCTCATTTGAGCTTGTGGTGTGGTAGCCAAAATACACGCGGGCAATATTGACGGCATCGTGTGCCGCAAAAGCTCTGCCTATTTCTTCATAGCATTTTTCGATGCACGCAATTATATCGGCTGAGTCCAAAGCATTTAAGGCAACAAAATTGTTTTTGCCATAAAGCGAAATTTCGCCGTTTATATCAAGGCACAAGCTTTGAAGAAGAATTTTTTGGATTTGTTCATACATTCTCAGGGCTTTTGGCTCAGAGTACACCCTTTTCATGCCGTCAAGAGACACAGAAACATAGACGATGCAGCGGTTTTTGCGCTCTTCGCCTATCTTTTCAAAATCGTTTTCAATTTTGCCTGTGCTGCAAAAGCCTTTTTCCACTGTACCGTTGGCCGTCTTTACAGATTTCATGGTAAAGTACAGACCAATCAGCACCAATGCAAGAAAGCATATTACAAGAACAGTTATAATTACATAAGGGTACTCAAAAATTTGCATATGATGTCTCCAAATAACTATTTTTCAAATATAGGGAACTCTTTTGTTCCTGATGTTTGTTTAAGGCCCAATTGATTTGCCACCTTTGTGCATTTGGCAATATCTTTTTTGGCTGTCATTTTGCGCCTTACTATCTCTTTGGCCACAAAGCAGGGGTTAAACATGCGCATTGCTTTGATGACATCGCTCTTTGCCACAGTGCCGCGTTTGTATTCAGCGAGGATTTCAAAGAGAGCATAGTCTATGGATTTTTTGTCAAAATTCTCATTAGCTATGCTTCTGAGCCATTTTGCATATTTGACAAATCGGTCTATGCTTGCATTTTCTTTGAAATATACTCCGCTGATGTAAAACTTTTGCATATCTTCATCCATTGACTGAAGAAGCGATGAATAGTATTTTTGCTGTATTTTCAGAACTTCGGTGTGTTGTCGCTCCAGGGTGGTGCTTGTGATTTGCTTGTCATGCAAACGATATATCAAAAGGCACTCAGGCAAAATCTTCATCTTGTGATTTGCCATTGCGAGCCTTGTCCACAATTCGAGGTCTTCGGTGCATGTGAGGGTGGTGTCATAGCAAAATTCCTTCATAACCTCTGCCTTTGCAATAACGCCGGGGTGCAAAATGGGATTTGCCACCAAAAGCATCGCCTTTATGGCATCACTATCGCATCTGCCTCCTGCCCCGCCCGATGCATACACGCCGTTTTTGACGGTCATGAATCTGCACGATGAGAGTGAAACATCGGGGTTTTCTTCCATAAATTTATATTGGTTTTCGAGCCTGCCCGGCAGGCTGATGTCATCGGCATCCATCCTTGCTATGTATTTGCCGCTGCAAAGCGAAATCGCCTTGTTGAGCGAGGTGGGTAGTCTGAGATTGACCTCGTTTGGGTGCACCTTGACCCTTGCATCCTTTTGCGCAAAATCTGCAAGAATCTGGGCTGTGGAGTCTGTTGAGCAATCATTGATGACTATGAGTTCCCAGTTTTGGAAGGTCTGATTTATGATGCTTTCAATTGCTTCGGCAAGATATGCCTCGCCGTTATATACACTCATTATTACTGATACATCAACTTTCATGATTTGTGGCACCCCTTTTTAATAGGCTTTTTATATATTTGCAAAGATTTAAAAAATAAAATGCTGTTCTGTAATGATTTTTTTTCATAAGTAAAATGGAAATTCGACTTTTGAAAGATATGTTTTCAAACTCGGCACCAAGGATTTTTTCATTGTGCATGGAGCTTATGATATTGTGTTTAATTTCTTTGATGCTGCAAAAGTGATTGCCCTGGGCGGCTGCTGCGAGTATGGCAAAGCACATAAAGCAAGAATAACGGCAAATCTGCTCTTCGATGTCTGCCACTTTGGCAAAATCATTTGCGCTTATTTCATTGATGACATCTTCTATGAGATAGATTTGCTCTGTGTTGAAATCCTTTGAAATAGAATCCTCTCTCACATTATACAGATACGCCTCTTTTTTGCTTATGTACACACTCTCGGCATGAAGATAGCAAGGTATGACGCAGCATAAATCCTCACCCAGAGATATCTTTTCGCTCACGGCAAGCTGATGAGGCGTGAGAAGCTCGCGCTTCACTGCCTTACCCGCCAGATAATATGAGATATGGTTCATGTTTTTGTCCATGAGAAGCCTTGGAAAGATGGTGGCTTCAATGCCTTTTTTGTCATAGAAGCCTTCATCGATGCCATCGTTTGTGACATCGACCGTCTGCCCGTTTTTGACCCATCTGTATGAAAAAGATACCATTTCGCAATTGGTGTCTTTTATTATATTGTGTGCGCACTCTAAGGTGTCATTTTCGATGAGGTCATCGGAATCGAGGTTAAACACATAGTCGCCGCCTGCTATTCGTATGCCAGCTCTTCGCGCGCTGGCAAGACCACCGTTTGGCTTGTGGATAACCTTTATGCGATTGTCCTTTTGCCTGTAGGCTTCACAGATTTCGCCGCAAGAGTCGGGCGAGCCGTCATCGACTAAGATGAGTTCAAAATCACCAAAGGTCTGACCGAGAACGCTCTCGATGCAAGCAGGAAGATATTTTTCGACCCTGTATACGGGTACTATCACAGAAAAAAACATTGTTATCTCCTCAGTCCCACCAGCACTTTTAATAAATAATACAATCTGCGCTTAATCCCATAGGCAAAAAGTCGTTGCTTTAAGGGTAGCTTGCCTATTGGGTATGTATTCATCACTCTCACAGTGAGCGGATGGGTGCACACTGCTTTGAGCCTTGCTTTTAAGTGGGCATATTTTATATTGTTGTCGGCAGCATGCATAATCTCCTGAGAGCATAGCACTCTGCAAAGCGCTTGCCAGAATCTGTCGATGTAAATCTGATATTCTTGTGGGGGTATGTCTTTTTGAAATCTTTTTTCTACCTCGCCCACAAAAATGAGACTTTTTTCAAATCGGTCCTTTTTATATGACTTTGAGATGGAATCTTCATTTCGGCAGTAATTATAGAAAGCATGGGCAATTCCTGTGGCCTTGCTTATGCATGATATATAATCAATCATAAATAGTGCATCCTCAGAAAGAAACTCCCTTTCGGATTGGAATTTTAGTCCATTGTCTTTTATAATCTGATGTCTGAAAAGATTTTTCCAGATGCTCATGCCGTATTTGCTGTCATCTTCATCATCGGGCAAAGCACCCACTATGCCCATTGCGAGCTTTTTGAGCTCGTCGGGAGTTTCAAAATGAGTGTCAGAATCAAAATAGAGCTTGCTGGTGCAATCACCCTGCTGACTGAACATGTTGCCATCGACAAACACAACGCCTGACATCACAAGGTCAGAGTCATATTTTTGGGCGGTGTCATACATGATTCGGAGCATGTCACAATCCACAAAATCATCAGAATCGGCAAAGGCGATATATTCACCCGATGCGATTTTGAGCGCGGCATTTCTTGCCATGCCCGCGCCCTCATTGAACTTGTGAATGACCTTTATGCGAGGGTCTTTGAGCGCAAATTCATCACAAATCTGGGGTGATGAATCAGTGGAGGCATCGTCGGTGAGGATTATTTCGATATCTTCAAGAGATTGATTGACAAGAGAATTTATGCATCTTTCAAGGTATTTCTCGGCGTTATACACAGGAACAATAACGCTGACTTTAGGCTGTGTCACAAGCTCACCCCTCAATTAGTTTTTCATATTCTTTGATTAAAATATCGCAATAGGTTTCGACGCTCAGGATAGTTTCTTTTTCATTTTGGCAGTTTGATTTGAGATTATTGTAATAATCTTCATTTTCTATGGTTTGTCTGAGCTTTTGTGCTATCGCCTCAGGTGAAGCCTCGTCCACCAAAGTGCCTGTGAAGCCGTCTTTTACAAGCTCTGCCATACCGCCGCTATTCATGGTCACAACAGGCACGCCGAGGCAATGCGCTTCGAGAATAGAAAGCGGGCAGTTTTCATAGCACACCGACGGCAAAAGAAGCAGCTTTGCTTTTGCCATAAGCTTAGTGAGAGAATCACCTGTGAGAAATCCTGCCAAAGTGATGTTGGAAATGCCATGAAGCATAGCTTCGTCGGGACCGCCGCCTGCCACAACAAACGGGATATCGGGGAGCAGCTTTGCAGCTGCAGCAAGATTCTCAATGCCTTTTTCTTTGGAAAGCCTGCCCACAAACACGATATAATCCTCGCTATGTGTGCAAGAGGATGAAAATTGCTTTTTGTTGATAAAATTATGTATTGTAAGTGTTTTGCCACTATAATACTTTTTGGCAGACAAAAGCTTATTTTCAAGAAATCGGCTCGGGCAAACAAACAAATCAACTTTTTTGTAGGTTTTGAGCCATGAATACAGCTTTGCTTCTATAGCACCCAAAATGCTTTTGACAGCTGAGTTATGAATGCATTTGTTTTTGATGCAGTTTATATGAAAGCCCCCCACGCATTTTTCGCAAGGGGTGTTTTGGTCGAAATTATACATCAGATGATTGGGACAAATCATCTGATAGTCGTGCACAGTCTGCACAAGGGGGATTCCCCTCTTTTTTATGCCGTATATTATCGATGGAGTAAGCTGGAAGTTGATGTTGTTCATGTGAACTATATCGGGCTTGAAATCATCGATAACCTGCATGATTTTCTTTTTGGCTTCAAAGGAGTATATTATCTTAAAAGGATATAGAAAACGAGATAATCCCTTTGAGTGAAAATCCATGTTTTGAGTGTATTTGCCCGCGGTGTTTCCCACAGTGTTTTTGGGGTCATACATGCCGAAATACTCTACCTCGTGGCCAAGCCTTGCAAGATGCTCCCCTAAAGAGAGCATGTAGCTTTCGCTTCCGCCGCGGGGATAAAGGAATTTATTTACCATCAAAATTTTCATAGCAGTGAATCACTTTCTTCTTTGGAATTAGCTTTGGAAATGCAACCAAACATTTTGTGCTCTGTTTCGCGTACACTATCGTCATAGCTGTTGCCTATCATAAGTATGGCAAGCACACAAGTGAGCAGAGGATAGTTCATCGTGTTGTCAGTGGATGATACAATTATGAGATACAAGGTGAGCATGAATGAGATTATGGCATCTTCAACCTTACCTTTTCTGCCAAAATATCTGATTCTCACAAGCGTCATTGACGCAAGCCAGATGATATAACCCCAAAAGCCGAGGTCGATGAAATGCTGAAGAAAGTCGTTGTGCACCGATGCTACTCCCACCGTCATGAAGGTGTTGAGCTGATAGGTAAGAAAGCCTATGCCGTTGCCCAAAAAGCCTGGATTGAATTCATAGAATTTGTCTACCGCGTTATAGATCTCGACACGGCCGCTTGTGTCTATGCCTGCTTTTTCAAGAAGCTCAAACGCATCGGCTTTTATGAGAGCAATGTAGCCTATCAAAAGAGCTATAACAACCAGTGTGAACACTGTGACGAGGGTTGAAGCGGTTTTGGGGTGGTAGTGTGCCACAAATTTTAAAAGATAGCCAAACACCAATGCTATGGCAATGGCTATGATGCCTATTCTTTTGAATGCCGATAAAAAGCAGAACAGGCTGAGAAAAAGCAGAATAAAATAGACTATGCTTTTCTTTGGTTTATAAAACATATAGATGAGATATGCACCAAGGCAAAAAGCAAGCTCGTGGACTTCTGCCTGAACGATGATGTCACCTGTTTCACCTGCAAAGGTGGTTATGAGCGTGATAAACTCTGAAATGTAGCTGCCCAGCCCATGCTCGGCAATGATGGTGGCTATCATGAGGAGATTGGCTATGAGAATAGCTATGAGGTTATACCATATACCCTTTGAGCCGAATATATAGAGCATGGCGCCTGCAGCGAGTGCAAACGAAAACATGTTGACATATATGAACGAGCCCGAAAAGCCTCGGGAAATAACGCCGATGTCTACAGTGTCCACAAACCAGATGAACAACGAAACCACAGTGGTGACCAAAAGAGGAATGCTATAGATGAATGCTTGCTTAAACGAGGTGATTCCCCTTGCAATGTTGGGCCTATATAAAAACATCACTATAGCAGAGAAAGCAAGCACGAGGGCAAAGGCATGGCGGTATGTGACATGCAGGCCTACATCGATGTACTGCGTGATGAAATAATACATCATCACGGCTGCAAGCATAAAATAAAACACTTTGGCTTTTTCAAGAATTTTATTTTCCACCATGCCTGCCCTCCTTGTTTATATATTTGAACTATATGATTTTTTGTTTTTGATTGCTTCTGAAAGCAGCTTTCTTGCAGTTTTGTTTTCTTTGAATGTTTCGGCAATACCGATTTTGTATTCAATAGCGATATTGCGGTGTTCTTCTCTTTCGTCGAGCCTTAGTCTGAACAGACGCATAATATCTTCCACGGTGATATAATCAGAATCCTCTGCGAGCATTACAAAGCTGCCGTTGCCGTTGTAGATGTACTCGGTCTTTGTTTTGCCGAAGGCTTCTTTTATGTAGAAAGTGAACATCTTGATGATTTCGTCGCCAACATCTCTTGAATATTCACCGTTGATGTGCACCAGATTGGCTATGTCAACCAGGCAGTACACCGCACCGTCATCGAGAAGCTTTTTGTCTTTGGATTTGAGATATTTATCAAGATATGCCCTGTTGTTGAAGAGCGTGAGGTGGTCGGTGTAGAAAATATAATTGATGATATCTCCCGTTCTGCCCAAGATGATTGCTCCGCCGCAGCAAAGAACAACAAGGAAGAAAAATGCAATTAAAGTGTAAAGCGGCACATTAACGCTTTGTTTCACCGATGCTGATGACAACACTGAAATGTAGCTTGCGCCTACATATTTGTTGTATTCATTGTTGGTTTTCATGGTGGTGTCATAGAGAGCTGACAATTCTTCCAATAGAGCTGCCAGTTCGTCTTCGACTTCTTTTCTTACAGAGGCGTATTGCTCATCACAAAGCTCTGTGCATGTGAGATCAGAAGATGCACACTCGCCGCCGCAATTGCCTGTGCAATGATTGAAGGTGTCTATCACATAGGTGCAATATGCCGAATCGATGATTGCGTGCTCCTTGCTTTCGCGGTGGTCTCTCCAGCTGTAGATAAGCTCGTCATAGGTTACTGTCTGGTCGCCTACATAATCCTGAAGATTGCGCTCGTGGAGATTGTCTAAAATATACTCATAGGTGATATTGGTGTTGCCCGATTCTCTCATCTTGGTGACATAGGCGTCAATCAATGTGACCACATCTTCAACAATGCCGTCAGCTTTAGCATTGGAAATGGTGTTGTTGTCTATTCTTGTGGTATAGTCAGAGATGAGCACCGCTTTGTTTTTGGTTATCTGATATTTATATATCTTGGAAAACAGTGATGAAACCTTGACCTGTCTGAGATAGTTGAAATCATCGGCAAGCTCACTGAATGACACGCCCGTTTCGGTGGAACGGTAGAAATCGTTTTGGTCTATTCGCTGATACAGAGTAGTCAGAGTGCCATCGATGCCAGTGTCGATAAGCTCCATCATCTCCATGAAATCATAGTCGTTTTTGTCGATGTTTTTGATGGTGTTGTTGGCAGGTGCCACATTGACATATTTCTGACTGAACTGCTCAAAGTACACATCGAGTGTTTCATCGAGAATTGTTCTGGCAAAATCTGCTCCTTCGCCGCTTGTGGCTGCAAATGAAACTATGAATGTGCTGGGCTCATATATATATTCTTCGCCCTCTTCAAGCTTGGCATCTTTTTGAGCAAGCTTATCTTCGTCGGCAATTGGAGTTATGTCTATTCTGGAAATAAGACTATCCACAGAATATATGCCCGTGAGCCCCATTTTGTCGACAACCTTTGACATTACAGCCGATGACTTGATTTCGTTGACATCGAGCTTGTCGCCTGTGGGTGCAAGACCCTTTTCTGCCTGCTCATCATTGTAGTGAATGACCTCGGATGCAATGTAGGTGTTGGATGATGAGAGCTTATAATAAATGACATATGTAGCCAAAAGGCAGAAAACTATTATGATTGGCAGAAGCTTTTTGATGTATCTTAGAATCTGAAAATTTTTCATTAGTATTCCCCCCTAACAATTCACACCTTTTTCGGGAATTTTTTGGATATGACTCTCAGCATAAAGGCAGCATATGCAAAGATGGCAAAGAGCACAAGGGTTTTGAGCTCATTCATAATCGAAATGCCATAAATGCTCACTGCTATGCACTGATTCATTTTGTGGCTTGAATACTCCCTGCCCGCTTTTATGGCTTCTTTTTCAAAGCCTTTGATGCTGTCGTAGATTGCATCTGCCATCAAATCAACCGATTCATGAAGACCAGAGTCCTCATTGCCTGCAGACATTTTATCGATGAGCAGATTATTATCCATGATTTCTTTTTCGTTGGAGGTTACATAGTCACTGTAGCTTGTGGCAAGCACCGAAAGCTCGTCGATGCCGACCTTGGTTCTGCCCATGTAATACTTGCCTGCCTCGTCCCATGTGGGCACAAGCACAACTCTTGTCATTTCTTCACTGTACATATCGATTGCCTGATTGCAAAGGTCAAATGACACACCGTTTTTCTGACGGTCAAAATCAACATTTTTATTGTGGTGTGACAAGCGGTCAACATAGGCTTCTTTGTCTCTCACAATGCCGTTTTGCAGGATAAATGACCTGAAATTCTGATTTATCTGAGTTTCTTTGAATTGGTACACCCTGCCTGCAAGAGAATTGAAGGTGGTGTTGTTTTCGGTGACAAAGCTATTGTTCTTTTCTGCCATGCCATAGAGATAGTTGAGGATAGACAAGGTCTCTTTGTCGAAATATGCGGCTATGTCCATGTATTCCATCTCGTCAAAATTCGGTTTTTCGGAGGCGAGGCCGAAATTGTCGGTGTAGTTTTCGATGTAGTATTCCTTATATGCTGAGGTGATGAGCTTGATAACATTTTCTGAATCAAGATGGGAAGTGTGCTTTGATGCGTGATATTCCACTGCGAACTCTGTGGAAATGTGATACTCTGATTCATCACCCACTCCGCCCTGCACACAAGGATAAACCACGAGACAATCTCTGAGCTCTTTGGTGGTCACATCTTTGAGAGCGCCTTTTTCAATGGCTTTGTCGACAACTTCATCACAGATAATCTCTGCCATGTTGTATCTTGTGCCATTGGAGTTCTGCGCCTGAGACGCTTCGGAATAATTGAGCGAAATGATTGCATGAACTGATTTTTTGAGCTCAAAATGATTGAAAACACCAAATACTATGGTGACAACGAAGCACAAAAGTATGAGCCATGCATTGAAATATTGAGTTGTTTTGAAAATCTGTGCTGCTTCTGTACGATTGACATTTTTAAAGCGAAAATATATTATTGCCGCTGACACGAGAAACAACACACCAATAATTAAAATTATTAATTTTTGAAGCAGTGCCGTAATCATTTTTCCATCTTCCTCACAAAATTAAAATTTATTGATGTCGATAACAACCAGTTCGGGCTGATTGTTTATGCGAAGGATATTTTTGTTTTCAAGACCTGAGCTTACTATGAGAGGCTTGCCCGAGACATCGTATCTGCCATAGACAAGACCGCCGCTTCGCTCGGGGAGTAGCCCGCCCTCGTGAGTGTACAGAGGACCGAGCACAGGCACTCGCATAACTCCGCCGTGGGTGTGACCGCAAAGCATCAGATCACCCCAAAAATCGTGGCTGAACTCTTCAAAAATGAAAGGCTCGTGGACTGCTGTTATTTTGAGGTTGTCTGAATTCTCATAGATATGGTCAAAAAAGCTTTTTTCAGAATATGACCAGAAAGATGACGGATTTGAGTTGAGCACGCCATACACATCAACTGTCATGTTTTTGACCTCGATGGTGTCTTTTTCGTTTTTGAGCACCTTGATGCCTGCTTTTTCGAGCTTTTGCTCGAATGAATCCTTGATTTCGAGAAGCTTTGTTTCGTCGCGGTTGGCTTTGGTAAAGCCAAAATGCTCGTCAAGCTCTTTTTCGTTGAGTGGGAAATCATAGATGCTTTCCACTTCATTGTTGCCATACACATAATATGACGGAGCAATCTTTGAAAGCTTGCGCCCCAAATCAGCTGCAAAGTCGGCATCGTCGGTTGCTGAGTTCACCATGTCGCCTGTGCAGATGATGACATCGGGCTTTAGCTCTTCAACGCGCGCGATAAGCTTTTGGTTGTCATCGCCATACAGGCAGCTGTGCAAATCGGAAAGCTGAATAACACGAAGTGGACTGTCTGCCTTGATGCTGCTTACATTGTAGAAGGTTTCTCTGAAATTTCTGTTGCCAATGTAGCTGCACAATACAATCACAATGGCGGTTGCAAGGCACACAAAAATCATGCCGAAGGCAAAAAACTTTGCTGCCCTGATATTCTTTTTTGCTTTGGGACTCAAAAATTTATCCATACTAAACAAACCTTTTCTGTTATTTTTTGTAAAGCTCGCTTGTTGCCTTGGCAACATCGTGCCAGCTGTATTTGTTTAAAATAAATTCGTCTGCACCGATGCGCAGATTCTGCACAAGTGCGCTGTCGTCACACAGGGTCTGCAGCTTGCGGGCAAGGTCATCTATATTGCTCTTTTTGAAATACATTGCCTTGTGTTCTGCAACCGATGTGTTTTCGGGAATGTCTGAACACAAAAGTGCATTTTGATATGCAAGAGCCTCTAAAAGACACAACGACATTCCCTCAAGGTCAGACGGCAGCACTGATATGTAGGCATTTGAATATATCTCGCAAAGAAGGTCGCCCGATACAAAGCCTGTGAATATGATGTTGGGATTGTCTTTGGCTTTTTCTTTGAGCATTGCTACATAATCGTCGGTATCGCTGGTGTCGCCTGCGATGACGAGTTTTTTGTCGGTGGTTATCTGGTTGTATGCATCAATAAGGTAGTGAATACCCTTTTCGGCGGTGAGCCTTGATACAACCGATATATAGCCATCTTTTTCAAGGCCGTATTTTTCACATATGAGATTTGCCTCTTTGCGTTCGGGGCGGTTGATGCCATTGTGAATGATTACTGTGTCGCGATTGTAGGTCTCTTTGAAATAATCGTGGGCAGCTTGGCTGAGCACGATGACCTCATCGGCATATTTGGCAAGAATTTTTTCGCCGAATTTTATGTACTTTGATGCAAAGCCTTTGCCCCATTTTTCTCTCTGCCAGTCAAGCCCGTGGACAGTTGCCACACATTTTTTGCCGAATAGCTTGGGAATCCACAATGCCGCACACGGGCCCTCAGCATGAAAATGAACAACATCATAATTACCAAATGCCGCCGCGATAGCCGCCGTGAACGAAGCTATCATTGCAGCAAATCCGCGCACATCAACCGTGGGCGCTTTTTTGAGCTTTACGCCCTTGTACATTTTGTTTGTCACAGTGCCCACATATTCATTTTCGACCTTATCGGACGAACGGTTATAGCAAGTGACATCAAGCCCCAATTCAACCAGCATGGGGCAAAGTGTGGTGAGCACATTCTCTATGCCGCCGCGTCTTGACGGAACAACCTTATGACCAATCATGGCAACTTTCATTTTTTTCACTCCAGAATTCATTATCTGCCTGTGGCAGTAAGCATTACTATAGGTGTTTTGAGCATAATTTTCAAATCGTTTAAGTAGGTGCGGGTCTGTATGTATTCTATATCCATTTCTACCCACTGTTCAAACGGGACATCGTTTCTGTTTTTGTGAATCTGCCAGGTGCAGGTGATGCCGGGGGTAACGAGAAGACGAAGTCTCTGATAGTCAGTATAGTACTGAACCTCTCTGGGCAGCGGCGGCCTTGGACCCACGAGGGTCATGTCGCCTTTGAGCACATTGAAAAACTGCATGAGCTCATCAAGAGAAACTTTTCTGAGGAACTTGCCCACTCTTGTGATGCGCGGGTCCTCTTTCATTTTGAACACGGGACCATCCATCTCATTTTCTTTGGC
>JAFYUA010000241.1 GCA_017549745.1 Clostridia bacterium
ACTATGAGTGAGACTTCCAATAGCTTAGAAATCAATCATGTTTTTGTAAACACCTCATACTGGGCAAAAGAATTTGCCGTGTGGCCGCTGACAGTGGTTGCACCAAACGGCATTGAGTATATTCCGCAGAATATTGTTTCCAAAGGTTTTTTGCCCAACCGAAATCTTGCAATGTGGACTTATTCCAGCTACAATGACCCAAGACTGTCTTTAGGTGATAAATATATTACTGTTTCACAAAACCCTGACATCAAAGAACCTTTCAAGCTTGGTTTGGCTCAAGACAGAACATGGGCTGCATATTTCCATCATGGTGACATGTTTGTGAAAAAATATCAGGTAGTTGAGGCGGCACAGTATCCCGATTTTGGTTGTACTTATGAAACCTATACAAATGGTGAAATTCTTGAAATGGAGACCCTTGGTCATCTCAAAAAAGTAAATCCCGGCGAGGCTAATTCTCACAAAGAAACATGGCTTCTTTTTAAAGATGTGTCCGTTCCTGCAAATGATTTTGAAATGGATCAGATTGCAGACAAATATAATTTAGAATAGGAGAGATAATAATGATTACAGGTATTGAACACCTTGCGATTTACGCAAAAGACACAAAGAAGCTTTCAGACTGGTATGTTGATATGTTTGATGGCAAAATTGTTTATGACAACGGCAAAGGCACTTATTTTGTAGCTTTTTCAGACAAGAGCATGATTGAATTCTGCTCAAATGAATCTGAAGAAAATGTGCACACATCTCTTGAAACCCCCGGTCTCAGACACATCGCACTTTCTGTTGATGATTTTGATGCTGCTGTAGACAAGGTAAAAGCTGCAGGAGTTGAAGTGCTCAAAGAAGCTGCAGTTGCTGCCAATGGAATTGGCACAATGTTTTTCAGAGATCCTGAAGGCAACATTCTTCATTTTATTTCAAGACCTGCTCCGCTTGTGTAATAAGAGCATTTGATGCTTAATATCAGCATAAATTTGTTAGTGAGGGTGATAATATGACAGAGCAAAAAAGAATGAACAGAACTGCCAGAATTGTTATTACAATTGTTGCATCTGTTGTAATTGCAGTTGTTACTGTTGTGATCTATTTTGGGTTCAGGGCATATTCCGGCATGAACACCGCGTTTGAAATTGCTTTGAATGATGCAGGTGTTTTAGCGCAGCACGCCAAGGCTGTCGATGTTGATTTTGACTTTGGATTGAGAGGCACAGTATATGAGGTTGAGTTTTATTCTCAGCGTCATAAATATAGCTATGTCATTGATTCTGATGGCACCATTCTTCAGGGGACAGGGCTCTCGGAAGAAGGCAGCACAGCTCAGCAATCTAAGGATTCATCATCTCAGAGTGCTCCACATGATGAAACAGTGTCTGATATTACCGAGCAGCATGCCAAACAGCTTGTGCTCTCACAAGCCGGTATTGATGAAACTCAGATTTATGACTATGATTGTGAAATTGAATCATTTGCAGGTGTTAAGGTGTATGAAATCGAATTTGGCTACAATGGCTATGAATACACCTACTATGTCAACACCGCCAATGGTGCAATAGTACAGCATGGCAAAAAGTTTGATCTTTAAAACCAAAACCTGCAATCCAAAGTGGATTGCAGGTTTTATTTTATGGCATAAAGGACAATCTCAAACAACTGTCAGCTAATGTTAAAATTGCCAAAGAGCTCATCTTTTATTGCAGTCCATACATCTGCAGTTTCAAATCCTCTGCGCCAGCTTGCCACTCCTGCAAGATTGTGTTTTTTCGCGAGCTTAACTCTGGCGCGTATGCTCTCGGCGTTTTCGAGCCAGAGCACATAGCTTTTTCCATCTTTTTCCCAACTGTATTTTATGAGAGAATGTTTGGAGTCATATTCGGCTGCTGCGCTATTTTCTTCAATATATTTTTGTGCAGTCATCATAGAAACTGCTTCTGATGACACTGCTTTTCCGTTTTTTATTTGCCAGCATCTTACATAATATGGCATACCCAGAATGAGCTTTTGATTTTCAACCTCGCTGAGTGTCAGTGTGATGCACTTTTCTGCCCAATCAAGCCCACTCACAGGTCCGGCAGTTTTGCCGCCTGAATAATATTGGTCATATGCCATCAGTGCAATATAGTCTACAATTTCAGATAGCTTGTCTCTGTCGTAACACATTGACCAGTTAAGACTTGTCGGCTCATATTTGTTGACATCAACTGACACTGTAGCACCGAGCGTGTGCGCCATGAGAGTGATTTCTTTCACGTGATTTGTATATGCGCCTCTGTCAGTTGAATACATGTTTTCAAAGTCAAAGTTTATTCCGTCAAGAGAATATTTCAAAATATATTCTGTCAGATAATCGGCTGCTTGCTTTCGCGCCGCATGGCTATTCAAAAAGGTGGATGCAGTGTTTGTTTCAAAGTCTGTCTTATACATAGC
>JAFYUA010000242.1 GCA_017549745.1 Clostridia bacterium
CCACATTGCCAATGTCGGTAGCATCTGGGCGATCCTCTATGATGAGAGGCTCATCCATCATCTGAAAGATTCTTTCAATGTATGCGCCGCAGTTGACTATTTCGTTGTAAAAGTTGGAAAGCACAATGATAGGCTCCCAGAATCTGCTCACATATGATGCAAATGCAATCAGCGTGCCCACCATGAGTGTGCCGCCTGCCACCCTTGTGACGCCCGTTGCATATATGAGAGTGAGAATTGTTGTGGAAAGAATATTAATAAAGCGCGCAGTTGACGCGCCGATTGCTGTGGAGCGCATCCAGTAGTGTTTTGATTCGCCGCACAAGCCGTCAAAAATTTCGGCATTTTCATTTTCGCGGGCAAAAGACTGAGTTATCTTCATGCCCGAGATGCTTTCCTGAATATATGCATTGAGGTTACTTTGCTTGGCAGAATATTTTTGCCATGCTCTTCTGTGGCGCGATTTGATAAAGAGCAGCACACTTGCAAATATCGGCAAGCCTGCAATGCAGATGAAGGTGAACTTCACATCCATTGCAAACATAAATCCAAGGATAACAAACATCTTGAATATATTTGTTATCATGTCAAAAATTCCGTTGGACAAAAGGTTGGCTATGGTGTTCACATAGTTCACCACCCTCACGAGGATTTTGCCGTGAGGTCTTGTGTCAAAAAATCTTAGCGGCAGATGCTGCATGTGGCGGAAAAGGTCGGAGCGCACCTCTTTTATTATGTTCATTGAGGTTGTGTGCGCAATGGCTGGTCTCACCCTCTGGCAAACCCACACCATCACAAATGATGCCACAAGCACAGCTCCAAGCTTATATAGCAGGGCATAGTCTTTTTGAGGCAGGCACTTGTCGAGCACAATGCTTATAAAGTATGGCGGCAAAAGCTCCAAAAAAGCATTGGCAAACATGATAAGCACCACCAGCGCCATCTTGCCTGCATGGGGCGCCACATATTTTTTGAGCATCGAAAAATATGAAAAGTCAACCCGTATATTAAGCTCTTCGTCTTTGTCATATCGGTTAATTGCCATTTGTGCTGCCTCCCTTGTTTGCAGGGTGATTTATGTGATAGCTCGGGGCGCTGTCAAAGTCGCCGAACTGATGGTCAAACACACCCTTGTAGTAGCCGTTTTGCGCCATCAGCTCATCGTGAGTGCCCCATTCGATGAGGTTGCCGTGGTTGAGCACCAATATCAGGTCGGCATTTTTGACCGATGATATACGATGGGCAATGATTATCTTGGTGCGATGGCTCTCTTTGAGATTTTCCTGAATGTTATACTCTGTCTCCATGTCGAGTGCCGAGGTGGTGTCATCTAAAATCAGAATTGCAGGGTTTTTGAGCAGTGCCCTTGCCAGAGATATTCTCTGCCTCTGACCGCCCGAAAGTCCCACGCCTCTCTCGCCCACCATGGTGTCATAGCCGTCACTCATTTTGGATATGAAGTCATGGGCGTTGGCTGCCTTTGCCACCCTTTCCACATCTTCATATGTGGCATTGGGTGCACCGTAGGCAATGTTATTTTTGATTGTATCGGAAAAAAGGAACACATCCTGCATTGCGCTTGCCACATTTTGTCTGAGAGTGGCAAGGTCGATGTTTTTCACATTTATGTCATCAATATACACTGTGCCGAAGGTGGGGTCATAGAATCGTTCTATGAGATTTATCACTGTTGATTTTCCTGAGCCTGTAGGGCCTATGATGGCTATTGTGTCGCCTGCGTTGGCAGTGAAGTTGATGTTTTTGAGCACTCTGTCGGCTTCGTAGGCAAAGGTCACATTTTTGAACTGGATCTTGCCGTTGATGCCTGTGTCGCGCTTTTTCACATTGCGGTTTACTATGAGCGACTGCTCCTGCTCGAGCTGGCGAATCTTCAGTGAGCTTGCGTTGAACTGCTGAAACTGATTGATAAAGTTTCCCACGCTCGACATTGGCGAGGTTATGCACCAAAGGCAGCCGTTGAAGATGGTGAACTGACCCACAGTGAGAGAGCCGTCAATCACGAGCTTGCCGCCCACCACAGTGAAGATGAAATATGTAAGATTCACAAAAAACAGCATGGTGGGACAATAGCGAATCCAGGTGCGGATGTGAGCCATGAAGGAGTTTTTGTATTCCTCGTTGCGCTCTTCAAATTTTTCTATTTCATATTCTTCTTTGGCATATGCCTTGACCACGCGGTTGCCCGAAATGTTTTCTGCCACCACTGTGTTGAGGCGTGAGTTTGCCTCGCGCATTGCAATGAAGTCTTTTTTGATATATTTTGAAAGAAAATATGCAAATATCGCAATAAACGGCGAGATGGACAAAAGAAGCCATGTGAGCAGCGGGCTTGCCGAAAACATTATGCCAAAACCAATCACAATGAAAAACAGCTGGTCAATCAGACTAGGCACTGTGCCTGCAATAAGCACTCTGATGGCATCGGTGTCCATGGTGAGGCGGCTCATTATGTCACCTTTTCGGGTGCGATTGAAATATGAGCAATCAAGACTTTGCAGCTTGCCATATAGCGAGTTGCGAATTGATTTGACCGCATTTTGAGAAATGTTTTCTATTATAAGATGGCGTATGTATATTGCCGCTTCCTTAATCAGTACAGAAGCAATCAATAAAAAAGAGTAAAAAAATAAGAGACCGGTATCGCAGCCGTATATAACGTCGTCAACAATACGTCCCAAAACAACAGGAATTATAAACGCACACGCAATAAAGAATGCGGTGAATATCAACGCAATCAGCATGCTGAGCCGATATTTTTTTACATAATTCCAAATCCATTTTAAAGCGTCCATAAAAACACCTCGTTTTACGCAGATTTGTAATGTGTGGTTTTTGTTAACCTGAACGAAGCTATCCGAATCAGCCTCGAAGCCTTGAAAATAGTGCTTTTCTTTGTTGCCAGCTTTTGCCATACCTCGTATTGTCAAAAGCTTCCGCCTTGAAAAAGCACAAATTTTCAAGGCTTGGAGGTTCAATGAATTTTTGAATTAGCAAAATTCGGATAGAATGAGGCAAAAGCGCAGGGAATATTAAACATATTTCCGAGCATTTTAACGAAATTATATCAGAATTTTGCAATTCAAAAACCGGTTCGGATAACTCCGTTCAGGTTATAATAGCACCAACCGCCAAATAATACAAGTGTTTTTGCAAAAACAACTTGCACAAAAAGAAACAACACATTTTGTGCAAGTTGCACAAAACGGAACACGGAAACGGAACGGAGTGTTTTGGAAAAAATAATCTGCGCAAAGTAGGTAAATTTTATCACAAAAATGTTCCATGTGGAACATTTTTGTGATAAAATATAAGTGCTTAATTGCTTATGAAGAAAAGAGGTGTGACATATGGGAAAATGCATATCGATAGCCAATCAAAAGGGCGGAGTGGGTAAGACAACCACCTCGGTCAATCTTGCTTCTTGTCTGGGTGCTTCCAAAAAGAAGGTTCTTCTTGTGGATATGGACCCTCAGGGCAACGCGACAAGCGGAGTCGGTGTAGATAAAGACGAAGCAAGCGGCAGCGTGTATGACATTTTAATCAATTCTGCATCGATAAAAGATGTTGCAATAAAGACAGAGTTTGAAAACCTCTGGGTGTGTCCGTCGGCAATTGATGTTGCAGGAGCCGAAATAGAAATGGTCGACATCGAAAAGAGAGAGTTTCTTATGAAAAACGCTCTCGAAAAGGTTAAAGATGATTATGATTTCATAATCATCGATTGTCCACCGTCGCTTGGGCTTCTCACTCTCAATGCTTTTGTGGCGTCGGACAGCATAATCATGCCTATTCAGTGTGAATACTATGCGCTTGAGGGGCTCAGCCAGCTCACCGCAACTGTGCGCACTGTCAAAAAGCAGCTCAATCCATCAATTGAGATTGAGGGCGTGCTTCTCACCATGTATGATGTGCGCACCAATCTTTCTATGCTTGTGGCAGAAGAGGTGAAAAAGTATTATAAGGAAAAGCTGTATAAAACTGTTATCCCTCGCAATGTGCGTCTTAGTGAGGCTCCGAGCTATGGTCAGCCCATCAACTACTATGACAAATCATCAAAGGGCAGCCAGTGCTACATAAAGCTTGCCAAAGAAGTAATCAAAGCCAACAAGAAAAAGTGAACAAAGAACCAAGAGGTGAAAATATGGTAAAGAAAAAAGGCTTGGGCAAAGGCTTGGGGGCTCTTTTGACCGATGAAAACTCATCGATTGATTCCGAGTCTATAAGCGAAATCAAAATAATCGATATAGAGCCAAACTCTTCGCAGCCGCGAAAGGACTTCGACCAGGAGCGTCTGGCAGAGCTTTCTGAATCTATCAGGCAATATGGCGTGTTATCACCCATTTTGGTGCAGGAATCAGACAACGGCTACTATCGCATCATAGCAGGTGAGCGCCGTTGGCGCGCATCAAAGCTTGCAGGCCTCAAGACTATTCCTGCAATAATCAAAAAAAGTGAGAATTTACAGGTTTTTGAGCTTGCTCTCATCGAAAACCTCCAGCGTGAGGACTTAAACCCCATCGAAGAAGCGCTTGGCTATCGCAGACTCATGACGGAATATGGTCTCACTCAAGAACAGGTGAGCGAAAAAATGAGCAAAAGCCGTTCGGGAATCGCCAACAGTCTCAGACTTCTCAATTTGCCCGAAGAAGTTATAGGCATGGTAGAGTGTGGCGACCTTTCGGTGGGACATGCCAAGGTGCTTTTGGCAATCACCGACAGTGCAAAGCTCACTATGCTTGCCAAAAAGGCAATCGACGAAAGCTTGAGTGTGAGAGAGCTTGAAGAACTCATCAAAAAAGGAGAAGTTACTCCCAAGGCAAAAAAAGAAGTTGATTTGAATTTGAAGCTTGCTTTTGAAACAATCGAAAAAAATGTGAGTTCTCTTTTGGGAACAAAGGTTAAGATTGTCGATAAGAACAACAAAGGTAAAATTCAGATTGAATACTATTCTGCCAAAGATTTGGAAAGAATAATAAAAATTATTCAAAATTCCGAAAAAAACGACCTTTAAAATCGAGTTGCGCTCGCAGAATTTAAACATGGCAATATGATTTCATGTCGGAGTGCAAAAATCGCTTAAAACTCAATTTTGGCAGAAATTCGTGTTCCACGTGGAACAAAAGGAGTTGACTATATGAAACAGAACACAAAATTTTTGTGGATGTACATTGGCATACTGTTTTCTTTTGCTCTCATTCTGATAATCTTTGCAGGATTCAGCAGAAACACCGACACCGAGCAAAAAGAAGGTTTGAAAGCAGATATTGCTGCTCTTTCTCAACAAAACACAAACCTGCGTACCGAAACCACAAATCTCAAAACTCAAATTGATGCTTTGCTTGCCGAAAATGAAACCCTCAAAGCAAGCGACGCCGCATTTGCCGAGGCAGAAAACCTGCTGGCAAGTGCATGCGAGGCTTATGACAGGGGCAACAGAAAAGAAGCAAGAGAAATGCTTGCCTCCCTTGACCCTGCAAGCCTTACCCAATCGCAACTATATATATATGAAATGTTGACAGACTGACAAACCGCCGCCAAGGCATAGAAAGGACAGTGTATATAATGTTAGATATTAAACTCATAAGAACAGAAACCGAAAAAGTAAAAAAGGCTCTTGCCAGAAGAAAAGAAGTTGTAGACATTGATGCCCTCCTGGCTCTTGACACCACTAAAAGAGAGCACCTCTTTGAAGTGGAACAGCTCAAAAGCAAACAAAATGAAGTGAGCAAGCAGATTCCTGCGCTCAAAAAAGAGGGCAAGGATGTGGCTCCCATATTTGCCGAAATGAAGCAGCTTTCAGAGCAAATCAAAGAATATGACGAGAAAGTGCGCGAACTCGACGAAAAAATCCAGACCATCATGTACACCATTCCCAATCTTCCCAATGATGAAGTGCCTGATGGTGACACCGATGAGGACAATGTTGAAATCAGACGCTTCTCAGAGCCCACCAAATTTGACTTTGAGCCCAAAGCTCACTGGGATGTAGGCGCCGACCTCGACATCATAGACGCTCCCACTGCAGGCAAGGTTACAGGCACACGCTTCACCTTCTACAAAGGTCTTGGCGCAAGACTTGAGCGCGCAGTAATCAACTTCTATCTTGACACTCACACCACCCAGAGCGGCTACACCGAAATCTTCCCGCCTTATATGGTGCACAGAAGAAGCATGGTGGGCACAGGTCAGCTCCCCAAATTTGAAGAAGATGCTTTCAAGGTTACAGGCACCGACTATTTCCTCATTCCCACCGCCGAAGTACCTGTGACCAATATGTATCGTGATGACATTCTCGACGGCTCCCAGCTTCCCATCAAGCATGTTGCATATTCTGCATGCTTCCGCGCTGAGGCAGGCTCTGCAGGCAAGGACACAAGAGGTCTTATCAGACAGCATCAGTTCAACAAGGTTGAGCTTGTAAAGTTTGCAAAACCCGAAGAATCCTATGAAGAGCTCGAAAAGCTCACCCGCGATGCCGAAAAGGTGCTCCAGCTCCTTGGTCTTCCCTACAGAGTGGTAAAAATCTGCGTTGGTGACCTTGGCTTCACTGCAGCCAAAAAATATGACATCGAAGTGTGGATGCCAAGCTACAACAGATATGTTGAAATTTCTTCCTGCTCCAACTTTGAAGATTTCCAGGCAAGAAGAGCCAACATCAAGTTCAAAAATTCTCCCAAAGACAAAGCACAGTTTGTGCACACCCTCAACGGCAGCGGTGTTGCCATTGGCAGAACTGTGGCAGCAATCCTTGAAAACTTCCAAAATGAAGACGGCTCTGTTACCATTCCTGAGGTTCTGGTGCCTTACATGGGAACAGACAAAATCACAAAGTAAAATCTGATATCAGATAAAATAATGATTTATCATGCAGACCAAAGAGGGGTTATGCCCTTTTTTGGTCTGTTTTGTTGTTAAAAACTCACAATCGAATTTGCTGACAAATAATCAAAATGTGCAAAATAGCCAAAACGAAATGATATTCTTGAAAAATCGCCAAAAAAATATTACAATATAATATATATGTGAAAAAATATGTACTTATATACTTTTATAAAATGGGGTGCCTGAAATGAATGTAAGATATTTCCAGCAAATTACTCATCAGATGAAGGATGTAATGAACAGAGACCTCGGTCTTATCACCGATGGCGGACTCGTTATTGCATCAAGTGACAACTGCATCACAAATGCAGACCTTGAATGTGTGCTCAGCTTTACCGAAGACAACATCGACACCTTCACCTACAACGGCTTCACCTACAAGCCGATTGTTGCCATGGGCAAAATTGACTACATTATATTTGTAAAGGGTGACGATTCTCTCGCCAGAAACTATGCCGATATCCTGCAGGTGAGCTTTTCATCGGTCAAATCTCTCTATGATGACAAGCATGACCGCTTAAACTTTATCAAAAACTTTTTGCTCGACAATATCCTTCCGGGTGATGTGCTGGCAAAAGCTGCAGAGCTTCATCTGGCTATTGAAGCACGCAGAGTTGTTTTTTTGATTCAGACAGAAAAGGTGTCGGATTTTTCGGTGCTTGAGCTCATCGAAAACATGTACCCCAACAAGCAGAATGATTTTATCGTGAGCGTTGATGAAAACAACATCGCTCTTGTCAAAGAGCTCGACAGTGACCCATCGCTTTCTGACCTGCAGAGCATTGCCAAAAACATCTGCCACAACATCAATTCCGAAATCATGGCTTCTGCCACAGTGGGCATAGGCACAGTTGTGGGCAACATCAAAGAGATTGCCCGTTCTTATAAAGAAGCCAGAGTGGCTCTCGAGGTGGGCAAGGTTTTTGATGACGAGAAGAAAATCCTCAGCTATGAAGACCTCGGCATCGGTCGCCTTATCTATCAGCTCCCCACCACTCTTTGTGAGCTCTTCCTCACCGAAGTGTTCAAAAAGGGTTCTATCGAAGAGCTTGACCAGGAAATCATTTTCACAATTCAGAAATTTTTTGAAAACAACTTAAATGTGTCCGAAACATCAAGACAGCTCTATGTTCACAGAAACACTCTGGTTTACAGACTTGACAAAATCCAGAAAATCACAGGTCTTGACCTGAGAATATTTGACCAGGCAATCATCTTCAAGGTTGCCATGATGGTAAATAAATATCTCACCTCAAACGCAACAAAGCTTTAATGCTTTGTTGCAATCTTTAAAAGGGAGTTTTTCAAGTGATAACATTCGAAAATGTGTCAAAGATATATGACAATGGTTATGGTGCACTAAAGGGTGTGTCATTTCATATAGACAAGGGTGAATTTGTGTTTTTGGTCGGCTCAAGTGCCGCGGGCAAATCCACCATCATCAAGCTTATGATGAAAGAAGAAAGTGCCACAGGCGGCAGCATCTTTATAAACGATATCGATGTCAATGCACTGCGCCACCGCGAGATTCCTTATTTCCGCAGGACTCTGGGCGTTGTGTTTCAGGATTTCCGCCTGCTGCCCAATAAAAATGTGCAGGAAAATGTGGCATATGCCATGGAGATTGTGGGCGCTTCCAACAAGGAAATCCGCAAAAATGTGCCCGCAGTGCTCAGCCAGGTTGGTCTTTCTGCCAAAGCCAAGATGTACCCCCATCAGCTTTCGGGCGGCGAGCAGCAGAGAGTTGCCATTGCAAGAGCAATTGTCAACAATCCCGTTGTGCTCATTGCCGACGAACCCACAGGCAACCTCGACCCCGAGACAGCTCATGAAATCATGGCAATCATGGAAGAAATCAACAAGCGTGGCACCACTGTGGTGATGGCAACCCACGCTGAAAACATAGTAAACGATATGAAAAAAAGGGTAATCGTTGTGGAAAAAGGCATAATTACCCGTGATGAAAACGAAGGTGGATACGGATATGTTCAGAGCAATTAGACGAGCTTTCACCGAGGGCGTAAGCGGCATGGCCAAAAACGGGCTTATGACTGTTACATCACTTCTGGTTGTAACTGCCTGCATATTCGTCTTTGGTGTGTTTTTGATGTGTATTTTCAACATCAATCATATGACAAGCAAAATGGCAAACGATTATCAGGTCGATGTGTATGTGTCGCGTGATGTCACTGTAGCCGATGACAGTGTTTCGGTGTTTGTGGCGCGTGATTTCAGCTTCGATGACGCTGCCTATCAGGAAAAGCTAAACAGTGTGGAGACTCTCATCATGGGTGTGCCTAATGTGGATGTGTCAAGCATTGCATACACAAGCGCCAAAACCAAGCTCGAAGGCTTTTTGTCTGCTCTTTCCGAAGAGGAGAAAGCAGACTACGAGGTCCCGTCGGACGGAGTGATTGCAGATTCTTTCTCTCTGCGTCTTGAGGATTATGACTCAAAGGTAGAGACTCTTCGCCTCCTTGGCGAGCTAAAGGGAGTGCAGGAAGTGCTCGACGGCAAAGAGACCTATGCATACCTTTCGTCTCTCGGCGGTCTTTCGTCTCAGGTGAGCACTGCGCGCTATGATGAAATAAAAGCACAAATCAAAACCGAAATAATGAAGCTTGGCAATGTAGATTCACAAGACATCGGCTTTGTAGACGGCAAAGAGAAATTTGCAAGCTTCAAAGAGGGGCTTTCAGCCCAAGAACTCAAGGATTTTGAGGGTCTTCCCGATGACCTCATTCCCGATGCTTACACCGTAAAGCTCAAAGACCTTTCAATTGCCGATGAAACCATAGCCGAGCTCGAAGCTTTGCCCTATGTGGAGAGCGTGGAAAACAGCCGCGAGCTCATTGCGGTGATTGACAACCTCAAAGATATAGTGCAAAAAATCTCCATATGGATAATTGTGGCATTTGCTCTCGTGAGCCTGTTTATCATATCCAACACAATCAAGCTCACGGTTCATAACCGCCGCAAGGAAATCAACATCATGAAGTATGTGGGCGCTACCGACTCCTACATTCGCGGTCCCTTTATCATGGAGGGCATCATGCTCGGTATTCTTTCGGCTCTCTTTGCGTTCTTTGTGTCGCAATGGACCTACGAAGGGCTCATGAGCGCCATAAGCTCAAGTGCTTCGGCAATCAGTGCCAACATAGGCCTCATGAAATTTGCCGACCTTTGGGGCTCTCTGTTGGGCGCGTACCTTGTGCTCGGCGGAGTTATCGGAGCGTTTGGAAGCTCCATATCTGTGAGAAGATATCTCCATGTATAATTTGTTTTAAGAAAGGATATTGTGCCATGCTAAAGAATAAATTATTCACCCGTGTGCTTGCCATAGTGGCACTTATTGCTTTTTTGGGTGTTGCAATACTGGCAAGTCTGCCATCATCTATGGCTCATGCGGCATCGGTGCAGGATGCTCAGCGCAAGCAAAAAGAAGCCACTGCCAAAAAAGAAGCTGCCAAAGAGTGGCAGAAAAAAGAGATTGCCAAGCGCGAAGAGCTCGACAAGCAGATCTCGTCAGTCCAGGCACAGATAGATGAATTTCAGGCAGAAATTGACCGAAAGGCCACTGCCATAAAAGCAAGCCAGCAAAAAATCAACACTCTCACCAAGGATCTGCAAAAGCAAAATGCAGGTTATAACGAAAGAGCCAAAAGGCTCATAAAAAAAGGCAATGTGTCATATGCAGAGATTATACTTCGCTCCAAATCAATCGACGATATGCTCACCAGAATGTCGGTTGTAAAGCGCGTTGCCGAATATGACTCAGATAGACTCGAAGAAATAGAGAGCTCCATGACCGAGGTTGAAAAGCTCAAAGCAGACCTTCTGGCTCAAAAAGAAGAAGTGGTCTCGCTCAAATCAGAGCAGGATTCCAAAAAAGCGGAGCTCGATGGCTACCGCAAGGAAAGCCAGGATATCATAGACAAGCTTCAAAAGGACATTGCAGCTTTTGAAAAAGAATATGAGATTGCCAAGCAGCTCGAAGCTCAGGCGCGTGCCGAGGCAGAGCGACTTCGCCGTCAGTCTGACGCTACACTCAATCTGCCTGCAAACTACACAGGCGGCAAGTTTTTGTGGCCGTCAAACACCACCCGACTTGTCACATCACCCTATGGCTATCGTATTCACCCCGTCACGGGCAAATCCCGCTTCCATGCAGGCATCGACATTGGTGCAGCTCATGGCACCTCTATTCTTGCAGCAAATGACGGCGTGGTCATTGTGTCGGGCTACAACAGCGGCGGCTATGGCAACTATGTGGTTATAAATCATGGCGGCGGCTACACCACACTCTATGCTCACTGCAGCTCACTGCTTGTGTCGGTTGGTCAGAAGGTGAGCCGCGGTCAGGTCATTGCGCGTTGTGGTTCCACAGGTATGTCCACAGGACCTCACATTCACTTTGAAGTTCAGGTCAACGGCACTACCACCAATCCGATGCAATATTTTAATTGATTTTGTCATACACTTTAATCGGAGCTGATTATATGACCAAAAAAAGGCTTATTGCCCTCTTGGCTGTGTGCTCGGTTGCAGCAGCCATATTGACCACTCTTTTTTATATCTCGCCCTATGGCAGAGCAGTGTATGCATCAATCGCCCAGCGCTTTGGCGCAAGTCCTGCTGCCAAGCTCATGAAGATAGAGTCAATAGTGGACTCTGTGTATATGGGTGAGTATGACAAAGACCGCCTCACCGATATGGCAGCATATGAATATGCCGCCTCAGTGGGCGATAAATACACAGGCTATCTTACTGCCGAGAATTTCAAGAGCATGCAGGATAATCTCGACGGAGGCTATCGCGGCATAGGCATTCATGTGGGAGTCAGAGAAGGCAAGGTGTTTATCGACTCTGTGATGAAAGGCTCACCTGCCGAAAAAGCGGGGCTTTTGGGTGGTGACTTTATCGTTTCGGTAAACGGAGTGGACTACACTGGTGATGACCTCTCAAATGTTATTTCGGTGATAAAAGCCGTTTTGCCCGGTGAGTCGGCTGAGCTTGGCATAGAGCGCGGCGGCATGCTCATGAACAAAAAGGTCACAGTGGGTGACATTGAGCTTGAATATATCAAATCCACTATGCTTGATGGCAATGTTGGATTTGTGAGAGTTGACACCTTTGGCAATGATGTGCCCGAAAAGTTCAAATCTCACATAAACGCTCTCATTAAAAAAGGAGCCACATCTCTTATCATAGATGTGCGTTCAAATCCCGGCGGCTCTCTTGATGCAGTTGTGGAAATGGTTGATTTTCTGGTGCCTGAGGGCACCATCACCACAGTGAAAGACCGCGACGGCAAGGAAGAGGTCTACAAATCGGACAAATCAGAAATAAAGCTTCCCATGTGTGTGCTTATAAACGAAAGCA
>JAFYUA010000243.1 GCA_017549745.1 Clostridia bacterium
TAAAACCCGTCTGATCGAAGCACTGAAGCAGTTGTCTTCCTACGAAAATCCGGATGAAGTGGTCAATGTCGATGCTGTTCTGCGTTATTTTGTGGTCCACAATTATGTGGTCAACGCAGACAGCTACACCGGCTCCATGATTCACAATTATTACCTCTATGAAGAAGACGGCAAGCTCGGTTGGAAATGCCCCAATTGCGGCAACACTGACCAAGGCAAGATGAATGTTGCCCGCCGCACCTGTGGTTATATAGGCAGTCAATATTGGAATCAGGGCAGAACTCAGGAAATCAAAGAAAGGGTGCTTCATCTGTAATGAATTATGGAGCTATCAAAGAAACCGACATTGCCAACGGAATCGGCATAAGGGTATCTCTTTTTGTATCGGGCTGCACTCACCATTGCCCCGGCTGCTTCAACTCCGACACCTGGGATTTTGCCTATGGAGAGCCTTTTGACAAAGCTACCGAAGACCGTATTCTTTCGCTGCTCTCGCCCGATTATATCAATGGTTTGTCGCTTCTTGGCGGTGAACCTATGGAGCATGCAAATCAGAGGGTGCTTGAGCCTTTTCTCACTCGTGTGAAAGAGGCTTATCCTCAAAAGACGGTTTGGTGCTATTCGGGCTATATCTTTGAGGAAATGCTCTCGGGCAGAGCACATTGCGAGGTCACAGACAGCATGCTTTCAATGATTGATGTGCTTGTAGACGGTCCATTTGTTCACTCTCTCAAAAACATCGCTCTCAAATTCCGCGGCAGTGAAAATCAGCGCATAATTGATGTGCCAAAATCATTGCGACAAGGCAATGTGATACAAATTGAATTTTAAGCTAAAACACCGAAAGCTCAAAGCTTTCGGTGTTATTTATTACATTTAGTTTTCAAAAAAATTTTCCTATTGACTATAATCTTATCAAATGGTACAATTATAGCACATAGGTGTCTTTAAATTTTGTTAAAGAAATCCATAACAAACGGAGGTAATCAAAATGAAATCAAGTAAACGCGCTTTTGCTTTGCTTATGACATTGATTTTTGCCCTTTCGTCTGTATTCAGCTTTTCTGCAACCTTAGCAGGTGCGGCTGATTTTTCAGATGTGGCAGACACCAATGCATATTTTGAAGCAATCACCACTTTAGTTGAAGACGGTATTATAAACGGCTATGAGGACGGCACCTTCAAGCCCGACAACACAATCACCCGTGCCGAGTTCTCCAAGCTCCTTGCCACTGCAAGTGCTCCATCGGGAACTTTGTTTAATGCTACAACCACCCAGTTCTCTGATGTGGCAGATTCCACATCATCGAGTGCATGGGCTATTCCTTACATTGCATATGCAGTAGGTGTGAAGGCAGTAAACGGCTATGAAGATGGCACTTTCCGCCCCACCAACACTGTTACATACGGCGAAGCTGTTAAGATGATTGTCTGCACGCTTGGTTATGAACCCGTTGTGAACAAGACTCTCACTCCATGGTATCAGGGCTATGTGGACATTGCCGCTCAGATTGGCCTTTCCAAGAGCGCATTTGCCCAGGGCGATACCCCTGCTCCCAGAGGTCTCGTGGCTCAGCTTGTTTTCAATATGCGCGAGTGTAAGCCCCTTGTGCAGACAGGTCTCGACATCAACGGCAATCCCACATGGGGAACAGGTGACAGCATCAAGGATGAGTACAAAGATGGTATCGTTCTTGGGGTAATTGACTATGCACTCAATGGTGCTTCTGTGAAAAAATCAGAAGTTCTCATTGGCAACCAAACTTATGGAATCGGCAAATATTCAGTCGACACTCTCAAAGATTTTGTTGGCTATTCAGTTGAATTTTCTTTAGATGCTAGAGGAGATAACATCACAAACATCCGCAAACAATCAGGCGAGAACGAGCTTATCACTGTTGATGCCGACATGATTGCATCTGTTACCGATACATCTATTGCATACTACAAAAACGAAGATGATGAATACAATAACAAAACCACAAACATTTCGATTGACAACATGTATGTGGTATACAATGGTGTTCCCGTTAATCCTGCAGCCTTCGGCGAAGAAAATGACAAGTTCAATATTTCTGAATATCTCAATGTTGAAGATGGCAAAATTACTTTCCTCAGCAATGACGGCAATGCCAAAGATGCCGAGGTTGCATTTGTAGAAAGCTACAAGACATATCTTGCCAACGCAAGACCTGCAGAGAACAACGGTATCTGGACTTTGTATGACAAATTTGCCGACAAGACAGGCATCGCTGCTGTCAACCTTGACGAAGATACTACCACAGTAAAGCGCATCACCTCCAAAGGCGGTTCTGCATCAAGCTCCAATCTTGGTGCAATCACAGAATATGATGTTGTAAGCGTTGCAATGCCTTATGGCACCACCGAAAATGCAACTGTTATCATATCTTCGGTAAAACCCACCGAAACCGTTCAGGAAATGAACAGTGACTACAGCTATGTAAAGACCAACAGCGGCGAATATGAGGTTTCTCCATATTTCAGAACTCTTCAGGACAAAGATGTTGATGTTTCGTTCGGCAACGGCGATTCAGGCATTTTCTATTTTGACCGTCAGGGCAGAATAGCTTACTATAAA
>JAFYUA010000244.1 GCA_017549745.1 Clostridia bacterium
CCTGTGCCTACTCCTGCCACAAAGATGTCAACCTTGCCGCCGAGGTCTTCATATATTTCGGGTCCTGTGGTCTTGAAGTGAGCCATGGCATTTGCAGGGTTGGTGAACTGCCCTGCAATGAAGCTTGCAGGATTTGAAGCCGCTATTTTTTCAGCCTCGGCAACTGCTCCTGACATGCCCTTTGAGCCGTCAGACAAAACCACCTCGGCGCCATAGGCTTTCATGAGCTTGATGCGCTCCTGGCTCATGGTGTCGGGCATGACGATTATGGCACGATAGCCCTTTGAAGCGGCTATTGCTGCAAGACCAATGCCCGTGTTGCCCGAGGTGGGCTCTATGATGACGCTGCCACGAGAGAGCAGCCCTCTGGATTCGGCATCTTCTATCATTTCCTTTGCCACGCGGTCCTTGACAGACCCTGCAGGATTGAAATATTCAAGCTTGGCAAAAAGGTTGGCAGATAAGCTGCACTCCTTTTCAACGCAGCAAAGCTCCACAAGCGGAGTGCGCCCCACAAGCTCTGAAATTGATTTATACAAAGACATGATATCACCTCAAACAAAAGATACATATATTATATGGTTTTTGCCCTGATTTGTCAAATTGTAATTATTAGAAGCATGCAAAAACGGCTGCAACAAAACATTGCGTTTTGCTGCAGCCGTTTTTGGTTAATATATTTTTATAACTTTGAAACAAATCTTTTCCAAGGGAAAAATGCCACGAAGAAAACAAGAGCTGCAACAAAGGCAAAAATAATCCAGGCATAAACCACCTCGACCCAGCCAAACATATCGGCAAGACGGGGCGACACAAAATTTGCCATGACAATACCAAGAGAAGCCATGGCATTGATGATGCCCGAGACGGTTCCGGTTCTGCCAATTGATGAAAAACAAACAGGAAGGTAGGCGGTAGAAACAATACTTGATGCATTTGAAATGAGAAGAATCAAAGACACCATCACTACAATGTACCACACGCTTATTTTACCCACAAATAGCATGACAAACAAAGGAACAAGCATACAAAGCATGCAAATAGTCATTGACAGACTTTCGTTGTGGGTCTTTTTGCGATAGAAAAACTGCATCACATATTTGCCAAGGATAGCGACCAGAATGGGGAAAATGTTGAGTACACTCGCAGCTGAAGCAGACATACCCGCATAGCTTTCTTTGAGCATGGTGGGCACAACCGCCTGAACTCCCACAGAAAACATTGACTGGAGCATCAAAGCCGGGAGCATGATACCAAGTCCGCTTGTTGCAAGGATTTTTATCATGCTGTCATCGCTTTTGGGGTTGTGTGTCTTTTTCTCAGGCAAATGGGCCACACCGTGGCTGACGGGGTCTTCATCTATCATGTTTTTGTCGAAATATTTTCCCGCCACAAGCCACAAAGCAAGGCTTGCAAAAAGCACAATTGCCGAAATTTCAAAATTGGTCTTCCACTCAGACACAAGCCCTGCTACAAGATAGCTGAGCACAGAGCCTGCAGTTCCCGAAAATGTTATGTAAAACACTGCATTGTGCCTGTGTACAGGTGAGAGCATTGTGGAGACGATCTTAAAAATTGCCGGCCACACGCCAAACTGAATTGCAGCATTAAATGACCACATAGCCATCATCACATAGTAGTTACCTGCAAAAATTATCACAATGTTGGAAATTGCCGCGCCCAAAAGTCCTATTGCAATGAGCTTGTAGGGCGAAAATCTGTCAGCCGCCAAACCGCCCACTATTTGAAACGGAGCATATATTAGGTAAAACATTGCAGAAATATTGCCCGTCTGCGTCTTGGTGAGTACACCATCTGACACAAGAAGCACCATGGCGGCGCTGAAGCAGTTTTTGGTCATGTAAATGAGGCAGTATATCACTGCCACCACCATGAAAAGCATAAGGCTGAGATGTTCGTTCTCCATGTATTTATTCTTCATAGTTTACCTCTACTATTAAGTGTTTTTGAACGCTCCTGCAACACATACTTCTTTGTCTTTGGTCTGCAAGTGAACATACCAGCCGTTTTCGATTGGTGTCTTGCACACTTCGAGAATATCACCCATATATGCAGGCTTTTTATAGATGATATTCATTTCATTGAAATAAAAATCAAACGGCAGTGCATCCATAAGAAGCTCAGCACTTTTTTGATTGTTCATGTGCATGTTGGTGTCAATCTCTTTGTTGGAAACTCTGATTTCATACTCTGCATCGCCTGAAGATAAAATGTCCAATTTTCTGTAACGGAAAAACTCGTCGTCAAAGTCGTGAACTTCATATAATGCAAGCATTTCTTTGGGAATCCTCACAGGTCTTTGACGCTCGGCGCTGAATATAAACCAATTTGCAACAGTTTTGGCTACAAGCTCTCCATCTTGCATGATGATGCAGCATCTTTCTGAAGTGACACCATTGCAAGGGTTGATGGCAGTGGAAATTTCAATGGGCTTGTCGGGGTGAATTGGTTTTTCAAACCTGACATTAATGCCCTGCAAAAGCCATGCCAAACCCATGGAGCGCAAGTTGTTAATGTCATAGCCGCAGTCTGCCGACGCGCGGGTCGAAATATCCTGCACCATGTCAAGAATGCTTGACGGCTTTATGAGCTCATAATTTTTATAGTCACCATATCTTGGTTCATATTTAAAACCAAACATATTTTTCCTCCTGTATTATTTCACATTCTTCACACAAAAGCAATTCAAAAATCAACTATAGTGTATAATCCTATGATTTAATCGGCTACAGAAACTGAAATTTCGCCATCAACTTTATCCACGGTTATCTCTGCGCCGCTTATATCATCGGCTGCAAGGATAATTTCACTTAAGGGGTCTTCTATGCTGCGCTGAATCTCCCGGCGAATGGGTCTTGCGCCGTAGCGTGGAGTGTAGGATTTGTCGATGATGAGCTCTTTGGCAGCTTTAGATACCGAAAGGCGCGCGCCTAAAGCTTTGACATTTGCCTCGGTTTCTGAAAGCATGAGGGTGGCA
>JAFYUA010000245.1 GCA_017549745.1 Clostridia bacterium
AGATTTGGTGCTACTTCTTTTACTATAGAAAACAAACCAAGGTCAGATACGATTATTGCATCGGCCCCAAGAGAGTCAACTTCTTTGACAAAATCAGGAAAATCCTTCAAGTCATCATTGTGTGGGATGATGTTTGCAGTGATATATACTTTTTTGCCGCGAGCATGAGCATATTCGATGCCTTCCTTGATTTCACTTATGGAAAAATTCTTTGCTGCTACGCGCAGGGAAAATTCTTCGCCGCCTATGTATACTGCATCGGCGCCATATTCTATTGCATATTTTAATTTGGCAAGACTGCCTGCGGGTGCGAGAAGTTCTGCTTTTTTGTTCATTTGTCCGTACTCCTTTTTACCGAAACTGAGACTCCGTCACCTATAGGAATGATAGAGGTTTCAAGCTTGTCATGATGAGAAATATATGATAGGAAATCTCTTATATTGGTTATTATTGTGTTTTGTTTGCGAGGTGCAAGGTCATCGTTGGAAATCATGCCTTTGTAGAGGATATTGTCACACACGATTATGCCGCCTTCTTCAAGAAGCGGAAACAAGGTGTCGAAATAATAACGATACATTGATTTGTTGGCGTCCATAAAAATCATGTCATATTTGCCGCTGAGGGATTTGACATTTTCATATGCATCGCCAAATATGATTTTGATGGTGTCCTCCTTGCCTGCCTTGGCGATATTGGAGGTGGCAATATCGAAATATTCCTTTTCTCTTTCAAAGGTGACGATGTGACCGTCTTTTTTTATGTAGTCTGAAAAGAACAATGACGAATAACCGATAGCTGTGCCAAGCTCGATGATATTTTTGGGGGCTTTATATTTTAAAAGCATTCCCAAAAAGCATCTCACTTCTTTTTGAATAATGGGCACATTATTCTCATGGGCATACAGTTCGATTTGGCGAAGAAGCCCATCGGTGTCGGGAAGAGTATTGTTGAGATATTCTACTATGTGATTATAATTGATATTATCGGTCATCAGATTTCTCCTTCGTATAAATTAAGATAACGGTCGGGGCTTTCGCCATTGATTATCATTTGTGACAAAATAGCGCTTGTTTGCATATATGTATGGGTGCTGTAGAAAGGAAGCATGAGCGCAACATCGGCATCGAGGGTGATTTTGAGAGTGTGCATAGTCTGATTGACACCTGCACTTACAAAATCATGTTCAAAATCTGTCTGCACACATCCACGCTGCACCAATATGAATTTCAGGCTGGGGCCTTTGCCTATGAGATACATGTTTTGTGAAAATGCACCCAAGGGCACATACACAGGCATTTCGTCCTGGTCACTCAATCGCTTTGACACAAGCATTGAAATCTCAGATTTTATTTTGTTTACAAGAGCATAGTTGACCTCTAAAGCACTGATTGTTCCATCGTCGGCATATATGATATTAACAAGGCTGTCATAATCGATGGAATACTTCTCAATGACTTCATCAACAGTGGAATTAAGGATTTCAAACATGTTGGTCTCGGCATAAGAATGCAGTACCTCAGCACCGCGCGGCATAATCTCGGATGCGATATATCTGACTGTGGCAAACGAGATTATACCGATTATTACAAACAATATAAATACAAATTTTAGATTAACTTTGACTGATTTCATACTCTACACCCATATTATTTTATGAGTGAAAAAGCAAATATATAATTAATCCTCATACCAAACATCGCCTCCAAGAGACTTCAGCTTGGAATCGAGGTTTTCATATCCTCTTTTAAGATAGTCGGCATTATTGATGATTGTTTTCCCCTCAGCTGCCATGCCTGCTATGATAAGGGCTGCACTTGCTCTGAGGTCTGTGGCATTGACTTGTGCCCCCACAAGAGCGCGATTGCCTTTGATAACAGCGGTGCGCCCATCAACCTTGATGTCGGCATTCATGCGAATGAGCTCGGGTACATACATAAAGCGATTTTCAAATATGGTCTCCGTGATGACCGATGTGCCTTCTATGCAGCAAAGCATGGCTGCAATCTGAGATTGCATATCGGTAGGGAAACCAGGAAAAGGCATTGTTTTAACCGTGGCGGCTTTCCTTACTCCATCGCAGCTTACTGATATTTCATCGGCAAATTCACTGCAATTTATGCCGATTTCGCAGAGCTTGGATGTGACAGATGTGAGATGTGACGGAATCACATTTTCAAGCCGTATATCACCGCCTGTGGCGGCAGCAGCCACCATAAAGGTGCCTGCTTCTATTCGGTCGGGAATGATGGTGTATTCACACCCGCTGAGCGCTTTGACCCCTGTGATGGTTATCTTATCGGTGCCTGCGCCTGATATGTCGGCACCGCATTTGCACAGAAAATCGGCAAGGTCCACAACCTCGGGC
>JAFYUA010000246.1 GCA_017549745.1 Clostridia bacterium
AATTGAAAGGATTTTAAAAATGAGTAATAAGAATTTAGTTCCCGAAGCAAAGGAAAAGATGAAGCAGTTTAAAATGGATGCCGCTAACCAGGTAGGCGTTAACCTCAAGCAGGGTTATAACGGCGACTTAACTTCCAGACAGGCAGGTTCTGTTGGTGGTCAGATGGTTAAGAAAATGATCAAATCCTACGAAGAATCCATGAAATAAAAGCCTCGGCTGATATTTGATGATACTTCAGACTCATAGTCTGCAAAAATACCGGAATAGTCTTGATTGACTGTCCGGTATTTTTGCATAAATATAAATTTTAAAAGGAGACATTTATATGTGTTCGATTTGTGCAATAGCAGATTTTGCCACCAATGAAAAACTCAACCCCGGAATCCTGGCAATGATGGGCAAGACCATGAAGCACCGAGGCCCTGATGACACGGGCATGTATCTTGGCAGGAATGTAATCATGCATCACAACCGCCTTGCCGTCATGGACATAAGCGGAGGCAAGCAGCCGATGACCGCCATATGCAACGATAGAAAATATACGATTGTATATAATGGCGAGATATACAATACCGACGAGCTGAAAGCAGAGCTCAAAGAGCATGGTGCTCACTTTTCTACAAGCTGTGACACAGAGGTTGTACTGTGGTCATACATAGTATGGGGGCAGTCGTGTGTGGACTATCTCAACGGGATATTTGCCTTTGCAGTATATGATGAGTCTGCCAGATGCCTTTTCATGGCAAGAGACCGTTTTGGAGTCAAGCCGTTTTTCTATAGCTTTTTGGGTTCAACGCTTCTTATAGCATCTGAAATCAAAGCTCTTCTTGCTCATCCTCTCATCAAGCCCAAGGTTGACAAGGCAGGTCTTTGGCAGCTGCTCTTTTTGTCGCCCGTATCTCTCAATTCATCCACTGTGTTCAGAGATATCTACGAGCTTGCACCGGGTGAAAAAGCAGTCTTCAGCGCAAATGGCTTCAGGATAGAAAAATACTGGCAGCTCACTGCCGAGCCATTTTGCGACTCGCGAGAAGCTGCCATCTACAAAACCAAGGAGCTGCTTGCCGACAGTATCAAGCGTCAGATTCGCTCTGATGTTCCCCTTTGTGAATTTTTGTCGGGCGGGCTTGATTCTTCGGCAATCACAGCCGTAGCGTCAAAGGCTTGTCGCGAAAGAGGGGAGAAAACCGATACATATTCCTTTGAGCACGAGGGCAACAAAGAGAATTTCCAAAGCTCTCTCTTTCAGCCTCAGGGTGATGATGAATATGCCACAGGACTTGCCGACTTCCTTTGCACCAATCACACTGTCCTCACAGCCCCTGCCGATAAGGTGGCAGATGCCCTCCTGGCAGCCGTTGACGCGCGTGATTTTCCCGGTCAGGCAGATATTGATTCATCACTTCTATATTATTGCCGCGAAGTAAAAAAACGCCACACAGTCGCTCTTTCGGGCGAATGTAGTGACGAGCTCACGGGGGGATATCCATGGTTTTATCGCGAGGAAATGCTCAGCCGCGACTTTTTCCCGTGGATTCACGACCCATATGCACGCATTTCACTTTTTAAATCCGACATCGCAATGCCACGCGAGGGCTACAACTATATCTGCGAGCGATATCGTGAAGACAAAGCTACCTACAGTGTCCTCGATGATGACAGTGCAGAGATGAAAAACTCGCGCATTGCCACCAATCTTTCGGTGAGATATTTTATGACATCTCTTCTGGAGCGCAAAGACCGCATGAGCATGGCAAGCGGAGTTGAGGTGAGAGTGCCTTTTGCAGACCACCGCTTTGCTCAGTATGTATATAATGTGCCTTGGAGCATCAAGTTTGAAGGCGGTGTCGAAAAGGCACTTCTCAGAAACGCCATGTCCGACTTTTTGCCGTCATATATCACTCACCGCAAAAAAAGTCCCTATCCCAAGAGCCACAATCCCGAGTATGAAAAGCTTGTCACATCAATGCTCCAATCTGAACTTGCGCGCAAAGACAGCCTGTTTTTGGAGCTCATAGATTCTGCCAAACTTTCCGAAATGCTCTCATCTCAGGGCACCACATGGTTTGGTCAGCTCATGGCAAAGCCTCAGCTCATTGCCTGGCTGGTTCAGCTTGCCTATTGGCTCGACAAATACAATGTTGTGCTTGTGTGAATATCATAGTCTGTCAAAAGATTCTTTTTTCCATGTTCCCGCAAAATATGTGACAATGCAAAACACTGCCTCTGCAATCCACGATACAATCCAACCGCCGTACACTCCGTATATACCAAAATAAAATGAGAGTGCATAGCTTGCCGCAATCCTCACCACAGAGCCTGCAAGAGTTGAAATCACGAGCAGCTTCATACATTTGACGCCTCTGTAGAATGAGTGGAAAAGGTTGTTTATTACATTAAACAGGATAAACGGCAGAAAATATCTTGAAAAATCAATGGAGAATTTCAATCCGTCGCCAACATATCCGTCGGGGAAAAATGCTCCTGAGATTTCTTTTGAAAATAACACGCATATCAGAATCAGGGGCAGCACAAAAAGTGTACCCTGAACAAATGCCACTCCCACACCTTTTTTGATGAGATGATATTTTTTGCCGCCAACGCACTGAGCCGTATATGTAGTGAGAGTTTTTGAAGAATTCTGATACACATTGGCATTTATTTCATACACTCTGTGTACCACTGCATATGCGGCAGTTGCACTGCTTCCAATGCCGTTTACAACGGGTGATATCAATAGTGATGCGATATACATCACCGATTGCTGCAGCATCACAGGAAGAGAAAACGAGAATGTTCTTCTGATTGCTGCGGGGCTGAAATTTGCCGACACATTTTCGGTGTTCATCTGAAGCAGGCATTTTTTGATTTTGAAATAGTAGCACACATTCACAACCAAAGCCGACAAAACCGAAGATGTCGCTATTCCGCCCACGCCTGCATCAAGCACTGTCACACTGATGAGGTTGCCGCCAATGTTTAGCACAGTAGACACCAGCGACATTGCAAATGCATAGCCGCTTATGCCAAAGGAGTTGAGCACGCATATACCGAAATGATTGAGCAAAATCAAAAACAAGCCCGAAAGATATATCACAAAATATATCGCTGTTTCTTCTCTGATAGCGGGGTCAATCTTCAAAAAGTCAAAAACCGTGTCACGCAGTATTATGAGAATCATAGAAAAGGCAATTATTGCACCTGTATACAAAAGAAAGTTGCTGATTAGTGCTGATTTGAGATTTTCATAATCCTTGCCGCCAAAGAGCACCGCCAGATACACCGATGTGCCTGTTGCAAAACCCCAGAAGAGCGAAGAGATAAACTGTATGGCGGACGATGTGGCACCAATTGCCGCAATGCCGTCAGAACCAAGAAATTTGCCTGCTATCATTGTGTCAATAATGTGGTACGCCTGTGACAAAAATCCCGATAGCACCAAGGGTATTGCAAAAAGTATAAAAGTTTTATAAATATTGCCTTTTGTTAAATCTTTCATTATAATCTCCACCGCTAAAATTTTTCCCATACATAATAATAACACACATTATGGGTTTTGAACACAAATAAATTTCACAAAAGATTAACCCGTAACACGGCTATATAATATGA
>JAFYUA010000247.1 GCA_017549745.1 Clostridia bacterium
AGAGCCAGACCGTCGGCCTTGATAACAACGGGGAAACTGCCTTTTTCTATGTATGCCACAGCGTCTGAGGGGTTATCAAACACTTCATAGAGCGCTGTGGGGATATTGTATTTCTTCATGAGGTTTTTGGAGAAAACCTTGCTGCCCTCAATGATGGCAGCCTTGGCATCGGGGCCAAAGCATTTGATGCCGATGGCACTCAGCGCATCTACTGCACCAAGCACAAGCGGGTCATCGGGAGCAACCACTGCAAAATCAATGCTATGCGATTTTGCAAATTCAACTATGCCGTCTATGTCAGTTGCGCTGATGGGCACACACTCTGCCTCAGCGGCAATGCCGCCGTTGCCTGGGAGGGCATAGATTTTGTCTGCATTCGGGCTTTGGCTGAGCTTGTGCACGATGGCATGCTCACGGCCGCCGCCGCCAATTACCATAATATTCATAAGCTTGTATTACCCTTTCATCAATTAATTGCGAGCACACACCTTTTCTACCGAAAGGGGCAAAATCTTCCATTCTGCCTGCTCCATGATACGCTTTTGAAGAGTCTCGGGGGTGTCACCATCGAGCACTTCAACAGCTTTTTGCATTATAATCTCACCGCCGTCGGTGATTTCATTTACAAAATGAGTGGTAGCACCGCTCACCTTCACGCCCTTTTTGAGAGCAGCCTCGTGAACACGAAGACCATAGAAGCCGTCACCGCAAAATGAGGGAATAAGCGAGGGGTGAACATTGATGATGCGTTTGTCATAGCGCTTCACAAAGCTCTCCGACAAAATGGAGAGAAAGCCTGCAAGCACTATGATGTCAACCTTGGCATTTTCGAGCGCTTCGATGAGCTTTGCTTCAAAATCGGCACCCTTTTTCACATAGGCGCTTGCTATGCCTGCATTTTGGGCACGCTCAAGAGCATATGCACCCTCGCGGTCAGACACAACGAGGTTGATTTTGCCGCTTTTGATGATGCCGCTGCGCTCTGCATCAATGAGAGCCTGCAGATTGGTGCCGCCGCCGCTGACGAGAACCGCTATGTTTTTTAGCATAACTGCACCCCGCCGTCACCTTTGACAATTTCACCGATTATGTATGCATTGCTTACTGCGCCGAGAACCTTGTCGGCATCGTTTTTGCTCACTACTATGCTCATGCCCACACCCAGGTTGTAGGTGTTGAACATGTCTCTTTCGGGGATATTGCCCAAAGACTGAAGCATATTAAACACAGGAAGAATTTTAACTGCGCTCTTTTCGATTTTGGCACTGAAGCCATCGGGGATACTGCGCGGAATATTCTCATAGAAGCCGCCGCCTGTGATGTGTGACACTGCCTTGATGGTAGCTACAGCGTCGATGGCTGCTATATCTTTTACATATATTTTGGTGGGAGTGAGGAGCTCTTCGCCTATTGTCTTGCCAAGCTCGTCACTATATACACCGAGGTCACGGTTTTCTACATCAAACACCTTGCGCACGAGCGAGTAGCCATTGGAGTGGATACCCGATGAGGGGAGAGCCACAATCACATCACCCTCTGCCACCTTGGTGTTGTCATAAATCTTTGCTTTGTCAACCATGCCCACTGCAAAACCTGCAAGGTCATATTCATCGATGGGATAGAAGCCGGGCATCTCGGCAGTTTCGCCGCCTATGAGAGCAGCGCCCGACTGCACACAGCCCTCTGCCACACCTGACACGATGGCAGCAATCTTTTCGGGCACATTTTTGCCGCATGCGATATAGTCAAGGAAGAAAAGTGGCTTTGCACCGCAGCAGATGATGTCATTGACACACATTGCCACGCAGTCGATGCCTACTGTGTCGTGCTTGTCCATAAGAAAAGCAATCTTGAGCTTGGTGCCCACGCCGTCAGTACCGCTAACGAGCACAGGCTGGGATATGCCCTGCATGTCGGGCATGAAAAGACCGCCGAAGCCGCCTATGTCAGACACAACACCGCTTGTCTCGGTGCGTGCTATATGCTCTTTCATGAGTTTTACTGCACTGTAGCCGGCTGTGATGTCAACACCGGCAGATTTGTAGCTTTCGCTAAAGCTTTTATCCATATCAGGTTACCTCCAATATTATTCAAACTGAGCTTTAACTGCCGCGTCTTTGGCTATGACATCGGCGGTCATTTTTTCTCTCATTGCAGAAAGTTTATTTGCAAGTTCATCATCAGAAAGTGCTATAATCTGAGCTGCAAGGATTGCAGCATTGGCGCTGCCATCTATTGCTACGGTTGCAACAGGGATACCAGACGGCATCTGAACGGTGGCAAGGAGAGCGTCCATACCGTCGAGCACAGAAGCCTTGATGGGAATGCCGATAACAGGGAGTGTGGTGTTGGCAGCAAGCACGCCTGCAAGGTGAGCAGCTTTGCCTGCAGCAGCGATGATTACGCCGAAGCCGTTGTCTCTGGCAGATGATGAAAACTCAATAGCCTGCATAGGTGTGCGGTGAGCGCTGATAACGCGCACCTCGCATGGAATGCCAAATTCCTTGAGCTTGTCTACGGCAGGGGTGAGCTTTGGAAGATCGCTGTCACTGCCCATTACTATTGCAACTTTTTTCATAGCAACTATCCTTTCGACTGTAAAATTTTATAAACATTAACAGTATAACACAAATAATGTCGATTTTCAATAGTCAATATTAATAAGTAATAATAGTTACAGGGCAATCACCCTTGACAAAATATGTGATTTCAGTTATGATATGTAGTATATTGAGTGTATTTAATGAAAGGAATGATATAAATGCTTAACAGTGAAAAGACAATGGAAAAAATCATTGCTCTTTGCAAAGGCAGAGGTATCGTATATTCAGGCTCTGAAATATACGGCGGCCTTGCCAACACATGGGATTACGGTCCTTTGGGTGTGGAATTTAAAAACAATGTAAAAAAAGCATGGTGGAAAAAGTTTATTCAGGAATCCCCCTACAATGTAGGTCTTGATGCGGCTATCCTCATGAACCCCAAGACATGGGTTGCATCAGGTCATGTGGGCGGTTTCAGCGATCCTCTCATGGATTGTAAGGAATGCAAAACCCGTCACCGCGCCGACAAGCTCATTGAAGAATGGCATTTTGAAAAAGGCGAAAGCATCACAGTTGACGGCTGGTCAAACGAAAAAATGCTTGCCTACATCAACGAAAACAAC
>JAFYUA010000248.1 GCA_017549745.1 Clostridia bacterium
TCATTGAACGGCTCGCTGAAATTGTGGGAGCAAAGTATGGCAAGATTGGTATTTTCGGATTTGAGTTCCTTGTAGGAATGGCCATTTACCACGGCAAGGTCATTGTCATAATTTTCCTGACTCACAAAGCCGCCCGGATTCTGGCAGAAGGTGCGCACCTTGTTTTTGAAAGGCGCAGGGTGACCTATGAGCTTTGATTCATAGAGCACTTCGTTTACCTTTTCCATGATTTCGCTACGCACTTCCACACGCACGCCAATATCCACTGTGCCAGGTTGATGGGCAATGCTGTGCTCAGCGCATATTTTTTCGAGCCAGTCGGCACCTCTGCGCCCTGTGGCAATAACGCTGCTGTCAGCATATATCTCTTTGGTCTCGCCTTTCTTTTCGATTATGACGCCTTTGCACTCGCCGTCTTGAAGGATTATGTCTTTGCATTCATAGCCAAAAAGGATTTCAACACCATTGGCAAGGAGATATTTTTCTATTTCATAATAAAGCTGCTGAGCTTTTTCGGTGCCCAAGTGGCGAATAGGGCAATCCACAAGCTTGAGCCCTGCACGAATGGCACGGCTGCGGATTTTGCGCACTTCCTCGGTGTTGCCTATGCCTTCGACATGCTCATCGGCGCCAAATTCGAGATATATCTTGTCGGTATAGTCAATGAGAGATTGTGCTTTTTCGCAACCTATGAGCTGAGGCAAATCGCCGCCCACTTCATATGAAAGCGATAGCTTGCCGTCGGAAAAAGCGCCTGCGCCCGAAAACCCTGTGGTGATATGACAATAGGGCTTGCACGAAACGCAAGATTGTGTTTTGGTCTTGGGGCAGCTTCTTTTTTCGATGGGTGCCCCCTTTTCTACAATGAGAATACTTTTGCCTGAACCTCTGCGAATCATTTCAAGTGCGGTGAATATGCCTGCCGGCCCTGCACCTACAATTACTACATCCTTTTTCATTTCACATAACCTACTTTACATAATATTTAAATACGGCAGTATTAGCCTCGGATTGCATGATAGTGAGCTCAGGATATTTTTGAGCAATAATAGAGCTTATTAGTTCAATGGCAATGTGCTCGGTTTCATAATGTCCTGCATCAATGACTGCCATGCCCGATTCATAAGCATCGCGGGCGGGATTGTATTTGACATCACCTGTGATGAAAAGGTCAACGCCCATGTCAATGCAAAGGTTCATTTCACCTGCACCGCCGCCACAATTTACAGCCACTTTTTTCACAATGCGCTCTTTATCACCCACATATCTCACTGCTTCAATGCCGAGAGCAGATATGCAGCGCGAAAGCATATCAGAAACAGTAGTGCCCTCACTCACCTCGCCTACTCTGCCAAAACCATGACACACTCCGCCCCAATCGCTCACAGGCTCTATCACCGAAGTGTTTTGTATGCCAAGCTTTGAAGCAAGGTAATCATTGAGACCCCCATGCACGCAATCGAGATTGGTGTGGGCAGCTATCATTGCAATGTCATTTTGCACAAGCATCATGAGCGCTCTTTGCTGAGGATCGGAATCAGTAATGCGGCCTATGGGGTGAAACATCATGGGATGATGCGCTACAATAAGGTCGGCACCTTTGTCAGCTGCCTCTTGCACCACATGCTCGTCGACATCCAAAGTGACGAGCACCTTTTGCACTTTTTTTGCCCCACGCCCCACAAGATGACCCACATTGTCACCATCAAAGCTGAGAGCTTCGGGGCATATCTGATTGATATATGCTGCTATATCTGATACTGTAATCATTTTGCCAGCTCCTTTTGGTAAGCTTCATATATTGAAAGCTCGTGCGAATACTTTGCTATAGCTTCATTGTCAGGGCATGCAGAGCGAGAGTGACCTTCGATGATAGCTTTGCACACTCTTGTTTTGTAGTCAAGATAGTCTCCTATGGTATCGGCGCTGTTGATGCCGAGATTTGCCCCGATGTATATGAGCTCATCGGTGGGCTGTGCCTCGCCCTTGCGCACTGCCATAATATTATAATATTTATTATCTTCACGCACCACATATTCGTCACACACACGGTAGCCGTTTGCAAAAAGAAAGCTTCTTAGCTCAGAGGGAGCAATCATTGGCTGCAAAAGCAAAAGGGTGTCATCTCCTATTGCATGAGCACCGTTTTTTATGATATCGCAAATAAGCGGCCCGCCCATGCCTGCTATGACAATGACATCGGCCTCACCGTCTTGGAGCTTAGAGAGTCCGTCGGAGAGTCTGAGCTCTGAGCGCGGCATGCACCCATGCTTTATAAAATTTTCCTCTGCCCTCTTGAGAGGCATGGGGTTGATATCCATAGCGATTGCGTGCTTGGCAGTGCCATTTTGGAGACAAACCAACGGAATGTAACCATGGTCTGTGCCTACATCGGCAAGCACCCGACACTTTGGCACAAGTGATGCAATTTTTGAAAGTCTGGGACTAAGCTGCATATTATCCTCCCAAAAAATAATATCAGGATGCGGCTATGCATCCTGATATATTGTAGCATAAAATTGCTTCATAGTCAAAGTAAAATTTTATTTAAAACCACTCGGTCAGCACCTCTTTGTTGGTGCCGTAGAAAATATCACTATGGCCGCTTATCATGCGGCAAAACTCTTCAAACTGTGCCCAACGCTCGGGGTAGATGTCAAACTCATAGGCATGACCCCATATATAGAAAACCTTGGGAGTGTCTGCTTTGAGATGCAAAAACTCTCTGCCCATATCAAAAAGCTTATCCCACTGGGCATGATGATATATAGTGCCCTGATATTGATATAAATCACCAAAAGGCTCAAAGCTTTGGGTGGTAGTTATGGTGCGGGCATATTGTATGGGAGTGTTATTTTTTATGATATTTGCCACGCGGTCATTGCAATTGACTCCTCCGCACGGATACGCCATGCCTGTGACCTCATAGCCGGCAAGAGCCGACAGATTGAGTCTGTCCTGTTCAACCTGACGGATTATCTCTTTGTCATCGTCAATTTGAGTAAGGTTTGGATGAGTGAGGGTGTGCACCGCTACCTCATGACCGTCATATATGTGTTTCAAATCTTCGGGTTTGATTTTGTCATGACTTATTTTAACGCCTTCGCGTTCTATATCAAAGCTTTGACCAAGAAGTTCTGAATTTATGTTGAAGGTGGCTTTGAGATTATATTTGTTAAATATCTCAATCAGTCTTATGTCCTGTGTGACACCGTCATCGTAGCTGAATGTTATGGCTTTTTTTACATCTTTAGTCATCATTGTTCCTCCTCAGGCAGTTGCAGCATTATATCTTTGAATAAATTCCTCGCACTCTTCAGCCGGCAAAGGCTTGGAATAATACCAGCCCTGAATATAGTCACAATCGGACTGCGTGACGAGTGAATTTTGCTCCTCGGTTTCAACCCCCTCGCAAATAATGGGGTTATTGAGGCTATGAGCAAGCGCTATAATGCCAGCAAACAAATCTTTGCCTCTTTGTGTGCTGGTTTTGAGAAGAATGTCGCGGTCAATTTTCACAATGTCGATAGGATAGTCACAAAGATTTGAAAGTGAAGTATAACCGCTACCCAAATCATCAAGATAGACCCTGAAGCCAAGTTCCTTGCAGCGGCTCACATTCTGAGTGGAAATTTCTATATTCTTTTCCATTGCATCCTCTGTGATTTCTATGGCAAGCTTTGAACGGTCAAATTCATAGGAATTTGAAATGGAAGTAATATTTTCAATGAAATTCTCCTCAGAGAGAGTTATTCTGGTAAAGTTGCATGATATAGAAATGTCGTTATATTCAGTATTTCTCCATTTTTCAAGCTGACGGCAAGCAAGCTCAAACATATAAAAATCATGCCTGCTGATAAGACCTGAAGACTCCATGTCTTCAATATAAAATCCGGGGCCTACGAGACCATTGTCGCCTCTATCCCAGCGTGAAAGCGCTTCGGCGGAAATAATCTTCTTGGTTTTGTTGTCAACAACAAACTGAAGATACATCTTGAATTCATTTTTATCAAGAGCTTCGACTAATTTTTGCATTTTCCGTATCACCTCTTTAGAATCATTCTTTGGCAAATACCCAAAGAGTTTCTTTTACATCATCAGCATTTTCTTCTAAGCTGTAAACACTGAGTACCACAGCTTCTCCATTGACCTTTTTGTAGCTGATCTTGGGTGTGTTACCATCGGCCAATTGTCGCCTGATAGCATCATAATTCAAAAAGCTCATAACTGCTCTGTGAAAATCAGGATGAACTGTCTCGTCTATATATTTTGTCAAAAGCTTTGAGAAATTTGATTCGTTTTCATTGTAGCCAAGATATGCCGGCATAAGGATGCGGCGTGCATTGTCGGTTGCAAGAGATACTCTGTAGATGCCATTGTAGTGTTCTTTGAGCACAGAGAGCATTGTGTCGATTTCGCTGATGCCTGTTTTGGAGTGGACATAGGTTTTGTCTTTAGTTCTTGATGTGCTGTTTTTGTCCTTATTCTGATAGTATTCGGCCTTGGCTTCATACATTCTGATTTCAGCTTCTCTTACCAGTTCTTCACAATTGGTGTTTTGCGCTCTGTAAGAAAGACCTATTGCAACTTTGTAGGTTGTTGTTTTGAGCTGCTCAACAAATACTGCTATGCTCTTTTTGATTTCTTCCTGCCTGGTGTTTGTGGCAAAAACCAAAAATTCATCACCGCCCATGCGATAGATGCTATGACCATAGAAAACCTCTTTCAGAGTGTTTGCAATATAGATGAGCATTTCATCGCCTGCTGCGTGGCCGTATTTGTTGTTTACAATATGAAGTTCATTTACATCAATATATATGCAGGAGAAATCCTCAGGTCTTTCTTCATCCAAAACCAGGATATCTTTTTTGTATGCCACGCGGTTCAACGCTCCTGTGAGAGAGTCGGTCGTTGCAGCAAGCTCTGTTCGGCTAAGATGCTTTTTGTTGTAAATAGCAATTGAAAAGCAAATTGCAACATCTTCCAAAAGTGCTCTCACCACTTTGCTTTTCTTTGAGTTGACAACACCCAAAATGCTTATGTGATTGTTTTTGTTGATAACAGTTGCAAAGGAAATATTATCTATTTTGTGTTGTTTCAAAAATTCATAGAATTCGCCATTTTCCTTCTGCAGGCGTGAGTTAACTTTGACATACAAAAATCCCACTGTGGAATTGTTGGTTTTATGAAACTTTGCAGCATAACGGAAAAGGTGGAACAGTAAATAATTTCTGTCTTCACCTGAAATAAGCTGCTCTTTTTTGGACGGGAGAATATAATTATAGTCTTCACCATCAGAATCTACAAGAAAAGCAGACCTTGAAAGAGAAAACTCACGAACTCTTTTCAGAGATTCGAACACATTATTGTTTTGCTGATTCACTTCCAAAAGAAGCTTTCTGATTGCCGAAGCATAAACAGCTATTGCCGAACGGGATTTTTCGACAAACATGATATAAATCAGATAAAGCGCCATGATTGATATCATCAGACCAAAATCAACAAACAGATTCTTTGATATATTATGTGTTTTTGCAAAAACCTGTGACTCATAGCGTGCAAGCATAATGCCCCAGTCAAAATCTTCTATCGTAGAATAGTGAACATACAAATTCTCACCATTTCTTATCGACTTGAATGATGTGAAGCCTTTGTCTGTGGTTATTAATTGTTCATAGGAATACCCCTCGTTATATTCACGCTTTTGAAGCTCTGATAATTGGCCGGGATTGGTGTCGATTGTGTCTATGACAAATTTGCCGCTTTCTTTATCATACACAAAAAGCTGTGCATCAAGCTCTTTTGCCATCTGATTATATTTTTTGCCGATGGTGTCAAGCTGAATTACGCCATACAAAACACCCACAGTTTTACCCTGTGATACAATCGGCACGGCACTTCTTATGATTTCTTCGCCATCTCTTGTGAGATCAGGGATCCTGCCCGATATGTATTCACCTTTTGCCGCTTCGTCGGCAAAGGAGATTTTGCCGTTTAAGTCAATCGAACCCCTGCGGGTAACAAATACATTATCAGGATTCAATATACCAATGTTTGAAAACAGACCGATAGGCTTAAATGAATCAAACATGAGATTGTAGCTCTCGCCGTCACCATACAGCTTTGAGGCAAAGCTTGCCATTGTGACAAGATTTTCGCGGTCAGACTTTAACTGCAAAATCAAATCGTCCTTGATTTGCTTGGTTTGCAAATGAAGCATCTCATATGCCTCGGCTTCTGCTTCATTGTAGAAATAGCCAACCAATGACAAAAACACTGTGCATATCAAAATTACAGCAATGATTGTGTAGAAGATATTATTATGACCATTCTTTTTTCGTTGGTGTCTTACTCCCATTAGTCAATCGCTTCTTTCTGAAAATAGTTAGAGTATATTTTCATTATACAACCTATCTCAGATTTTTTCAAGTGTTTATATTAAATTTGCCATTGAAAGCAGCACAGGAATAAACACTGCAAGCAAAACAACACCCACCACCAGGGAAGCGGAGAACTTTTTCTTGGGTGCACCGCTTACGCCAGATACAAGACCTGTGCGCCTGAGAGTGCCTACAACAGGGCGATACACAAGCAAGATGAGACCTGAATTGATGAAGCCTTTGACAAGATTGAACGGCAAAAACACTGTAGGAAGCATTGAAGCCACAACAGAGCGCGGAATCTCCATGTACAGAGGTGTGATATAATAGTTCCACAAAAGCATCAGCGCAGTGAGCACCATGGTGGCAATGACAAGGCCTGCCACTGCCCAGGTGATATTCTTTTTGCGGCGGTATATACAAGACGCCGTTGCACAAAAAGAAGCCGTGGAAAGAAAATTCATGATAAGACCGATGACACCTGTGTGGCTCACAGAGAGAAATTCTAAAAATGTGACCACCAGAGAGATAACTACTGCATACAAAGGTCCAAGCAAAAATCCGCCTATGGCTATGGTGACATCTTTGGCATCAAACTGCAAAAATCCTGCCACCTGAGGGATGGACTTGGA
>JAFYUA010000249.1 GCA_017549745.1 Clostridia bacterium
TCTGCCACTGACTATTGCATCAGCTAAAATATTCAATTCGCTATCCAGCCTTGCGGGCAACACTGCAAGTCCCATAACTTCTATCAAGCCGATATTTTCTTTTTTTATGTTGTGAAGCTCTGCATGAGGATGATAGACTCCGAGAGGGTGCTCGGAGGTGGTGATATTGTTGCGAAGCACAAGGTCAAGTTCATATTTTTCATCATTCATGCGTGCAATTGGGGTTATGGTGTTATGGGGTTCACCATTGGTATGAGCAAATACAAAAACAGATTCATCAGTGTAGCTGCGCCATGATGTCAAAATCTTGTCGGCAAGATTGACAAGGCTATCTGCACAAGTAGAACGAAGCCTGATTGTGGACATGGGCCACTTAACTATGCCCGCTTCTACATCATCAAAGCCTGTGAATGAAAAATAGTCTTCGATGGGCGCTTTTGCCATAGCAAAATCATATCTGCCGCCCTGAAAATGGTCATGGCTGAGTATTGACCCGCCAACAATGGGCAAATCAGCATTTGAGCCAACAAAATAATGTGGAAAGATCGCAACAAAATCAAGAAGCTTTTGAAAAGTTGCTTTTTCAATCTTCATGGGAGTGTGCGAGGAGTTAAAAACGATACAATGCTCATTGTAATACACATATGGCGAATATTGCATGAACCACTTGGAGCTATTGATTTCTACAGGTATAATCCTATGGTTATGTCTTGCAGGGGAATTGATTCTTCCTGCATAGCCTTCGTTTTCTTTGCACAAGAGGCACTTAGGATATCCGCTTTGTGGTGCACTCTTTGCTGCCGCAATTGCCTTGGGGTCTTTTTCGGGTTTTGAAAGATTTATTGTGATGTCTATATCACCATATTCAGTGGTTGACACCCATTTTTTGTCTTTTGCAATGCGATAGCGACGAATATAATCACTGTCACAGCTTAGCTTGTAAAAATAGTCGGTTGCGCTGGATGGCGACTCAGAGTAAAGCTGCCAAAATTTGAGGGTAACCTCGCTGGGACGCGGCACCATAAGCCCCATGATGCGAGTGTCAAACAAGTCTCGGTGAGTAACAGAATCCTCACATAGTCCGATTTTGATTGCATAATCAAGAATTTCACCCAAAGTCTGCTCTAAATTAATTGAGTCATCAACAATTGTGGTATCTTCAAAGCTATCTAATCTGAGTGCATCTATCAAAAGATTTGTTGTGTATATCTCATCTCTCACACTGATAAGTCCAGTTTGGAGTCCATATTTTACGAGTTTCTTTATAGAATAATTAATGTTCATCCCCTACACCCTTTCGTCATTTATATGAAAATTATATCATATCCAAAAAGCCAAATCAACACTTTTTTAAAATAATTAACAAAGTGTGTTAAAAAAATCTCCGAACACAGTTCAGAGATTTCTTTGGTAAAAATTTATTCAGCTATATAAACCTTGGTCATCACAACAGGGGTGAGGGGTTTGTCGCTATAGTCGGTGGGAACCAACGCCATTTTATCAACAGCATCCATTCCTTCGATTACCTTGCCAAACGCAGCATATGCTCCATCGAGATGCGGTGCATCATCAAAACAAATGAAAAACTGACTGCTGGCAGAATTAGGCATCATAGAACGAGCCATAGATATAACGCCTCTCTCATGTTTGAGATTATTTGTGATTCCATTTTGAGCAAATTCACCTGTGATATTGGTGCCGCTGCCACCCATGCCTGTACCTTCGGGGTCACCGCCCTGAGTCATGAAACCAGGTATTATGCGATGGAATGTGAGTCCATCATAAAATCCATCATTTACAAGCTCAATGAAATTCTCAACTGTTTCAGGAGCGTGTTCGGGATAAAGCTCCACAGTAAATGATGTTCCGTCATCCATTTCAAATATTACTTTTGTGTTTTCTTCCATTTTCTAATTTCCTTTCTGTTAATTCATTATAGCTTTATTTTTCCATTTACCCACACGGTAGAAGATAGCAGTGAGCACTGCACCCATAACCCAGGTTATGAGGAGTGAAATCTGTATACATTCAAAACGGCCGTTAGGCAATTGCGGTGTGCGAGTGAGATATGAAATGCCATATGCAAGAGGTATTCTCAGAAGAACGGTAGTGCAAAGTGAAATCCACATGGGAGTCATTGTGTCACCTGCGCCTCTCATAACACCTGACAGACTCTGAGTGACCGCCATAGCTATATAGCCTACTGCAAGAATACGCATGAGATATACACTCAAATCTACAAGAGAGCTCGTTTCGGTGAAAATTGCCATGAGATATTTTCCGAAGAGCAATATGATTAATGTGATAAAAGCAGAACAAGCTACGGCAATAAATGTGCCTTGCTTAGCACCTGTCTTCACGCGGTCAAGCCTACCTGCACCAATATTCTGACCCGCATAGGTGGTCATTGCCGTGCCAAACGAAAAATTGGGCATCATAGCAAAACCATCGACACGCATAACTATTACATTTGCTGCAATGAAAGCTGTGCCGAACTGATTTGTAAGTGACTGAACGACTATCATTGCTGACGAGAAAATTGCCTGTGTCATGCCCGATGGCAATCCGAGCTTAACAATTTGTGAAAGATGCTTTTTGGTCATTATAAGCTCTTTTTTGCCCAAATCAAACAAATCCTTCATGTGCATGAGCTTCCATAGACAAAGAACAGAAGAAACAACCTGAGCGATAACTGTAGCAATAGATACACCTGCTACGCCAAGCTTAAATTTGGCAACAAACAAAATGTCAAGTGCAATGTTCAGAACTGTGGCAACAAGCAGATACAAAAGAGCAGAGAAAGAATCACCAAGACCACGGAGTATGCCGCTGAGTATATTGTAATATGCCATGCCTGCCGCACCATACATCATTATTACAAGATAATTTGTGCAATCATTGAGTATTTCATCAGGCGTATTCAAAACTCGCAAAAGCGGCTTTACTATGGGAGGTGCTGCAAGCATAATGAATAAAGAAGCAAGAGCCGTGAGTGTGATGCAGGTTCCGATTGTTGAAGAAAGCTCTTCGCGTGCTCGCGCGCCAAAATATTGAGCAACCATGATGCCGACGCCGGCAGAGATACCAACAAACAACACAAGCAGCAGATTGAAAAGAGGAGTCGCGCTTCCTACCGCTGCGAGGGCATTATCACCCACATAGTGACCAACAACGATGCTGTCTACAGTGCTGTATAACTGCTGAGCAATGTTGCCGATGACCATGGGTATGGAAAACATTATGATGCTTTTCCATGGTTTGCCCACCGTCATATCGGTTGGTTTGAACAAAGCTTTGATTGATTTCATAATATGTTATTATTCTTTCCTTTCGTAAATATGCTAAACAATTATTCGATATAATATTTCTGATTATAAGCATCATACATCTGAGTGAATTCTTCGCCGCCGGTTTTAACCTGATTGAGATATTCATGAGTTTCAAACGAATCATGCGCAATCTCAATAAAGCATACGGCGATATTTGAACAATGGTCTGAAATTCTCTCATAGTTGGTCAAGAGGTCAGAGAGAATAAAGCCGAGCTCCATGGTACAATCGCCCTGACGGAGTCTTGAAATATGTCCATTTTTGATAACACGCTTCAAGCGGTCAATAACCTGCTCAAGGGGTTCAACACATTTAGCTTTTTCAAGGTCTTCATTAGTAAAAGATGCAATCGCCAAATCAAGGATTTCATCAACAGCAGCGGTTATTATCTTGATATCGGAAGTTGCCTTTTCAGAGAATGTAATGCCTTTATCGCTGATTTCTTTGGCGGCTTCGGCAATGTTTAATGCATGGTCAGAAATTCTCTCAATATCACCAATGCAATGGAGCAACTCAGTCACAGCCTTACTATCTTTTGATGACATTCTATTTGCTGCAATCTTAACAAGATAAGTGCTTGTCTTATCTTCGTATTTGTCAATTGAAGATTCCAATGCTTCAACTTCTTTGAAGGTATCATTGTCAAAGTTATCAAGAAGCAAAGTTGCTTTGCGGAATGAATCTACAGCTATGTTTGCCATTTCAAAAACAAGCTCTTTACATTTTTCAACCGCAAAGGATGGCATAGCCAAAAAGCGCTCATCAAGAGCAGCAAATGCGTCGAGTTCGTGTTCTTCTTTTTTATTCTTCACTGTCAACACAGCAAGTTTTTCAAACATCTGGCTGAAAGGAAGCAGAATAACTGTGGAGATAATATTGAACAAAGTGTGTATTACAGCTATCTGAAATGCGCCCGCGCGATAACTCATAAATTCAAAGCCAATAAGATAATTCAAAAGATAAAACACACCAACAACAATTACTACGCCAATCATTTTGATGTAGAGACATGTGAATGCAACCCTCTTTGACTCGGTGTTGCCACTGATGGCAGATATTATGGGAGTGATAGTTGTGCCTATATTCTGACCGAGGATAACAGGAATTGCGGTTGAATAAGGTATGATGCAAGAAAGCGAAAGAGCCTGCAATACACCCACAGATGCTGATGATGACTGAATAACTGCTGTGAATAAAGTGCCGACCAAAATACCCATTATGGGATTTGAGAACATTGTGAGGAGATTGGTGAATGTAGCATTATCACGAAGACCCTCAACAGATGAACTCATCATATCCATACCAAACATCAAAATGGCAAAACCTATGAGTATGGTAGAAGTATTACGGCGCCTGTCATCTTTGGCAGTCATGCCCATGATAAGACCAATAGCTGCAAGAATTGGTGTGAAAGATTCAGGCTTGAATAGCTTAATGAGCACGGCTGTACCTTTGATGTCGGCAGTACTCAAAAGCCATGATGTGACAGTGGTACCGATGTTGGCACCCATGATTATGCTGATTGTCTGCCCAAGCTTCATTATGCCTGAGTTAACAAAACCAACAAGCATAACAGTGGTGGCAGATGATGACTGAATGATTGCTGTGACAATAAGACCAAGCAAAAATCCCTTCCATTTGGTTGCAGTGAGCCTTGACAAAATAGACTCAAGCTTTCCGCCTGCAAGTTTCTTCAGACTGTCTCCCATAAGGTCCATACCATAAAGGAACATTACCAAACCGCCGATGAGACTTAAAATAGTGAAAATATCCATGATTTCCTCCTAAGTAATTCAAATGTTGCATTAGTTTAAAAAATATGACTCATATACAATCATGAAACAAAGTCATGTGTATTATACCACATTATTCCGTTTCAGTCAATGAATAGATGCTTATTTACAAAGAAAAAGGACTATGCAAA
>JAFYUA010000250.1 GCA_017549745.1 Clostridia bacterium
GTGCGTTATGAGATGGTAGCGCGCAAATATTCTGCGCCAATCCTCTGAATTTTGCATCAGATGTATCCATGCAGACGGTGTCTGCCATAGAGGAAAATACCGAGCTCTATGAGGGTCTCAAGGTGAGCAGCTCGCCTGTGCGCAACTATGTGCATGGCACTTTAGCCGCTCACATTCTCGGCAGAGTGGATATCATCTATCAGGAGGAATATGAAAAGCTCAAGGGCGAAGGCTATGGGCTCAACTCCGTCATTGGTAAAGACGGCATGGAGAAAATCTTAGAAAAACAAATCAAAGGCACTGACGGTAAAAAGAGCGTTTCTCTCAGTGTGGGTGAAGACCCCAAGGTAACTGAGGTTGCGGCAGTGGCAGGCAATAACGCCATGCTCACCATCGACATTGACCTTCAAAAAACTGCCGAAAAGGCTCTCAAAGATACCATCGATTCCATCAGGGCAAACAGCTGGAAGAAGACAGACAATGCCGGCAGTGATGTTGGCGGTGGCTCTGTTGTTGTTCAGGATGTTGAAACAGGCGAAATTCTTGCAATGGCAAGTTATCCTGATTTTGACCCCGACAATTTCACCCGTGATTATACCTCTCTCAGCAAAGATAAATCCAATCCGCTTCTCAATCGTGCCATCAGTGGTATATATCCCCCCGGCTCAGTGTTCAAAATGCTCACAACCATAGCCGCCCTTGAAGAAAAGGTAGTTTCTGACTCCACCATCATCGTGGACGAGGGTGTGTATGAATACTATGACCAGAAATTCAACTGCTGGACATACACCGAAAACGGCTCTACTCATGGCCCCATGGATGCTGCCAATGCTCTCAAAAATTCATGTAACTATTATTACTATGAAGTTGGCAAACGCCTCGGCGTGCAAAAGCTTGTGGAATACGGCAAAAAAATGAACCTTGGGCAAAAGACAGGCATAGAGCTTGAGGGCGAGGTAAGCGGCGTGCTTGCAAGTGAAGAATACAAAAAAATGAATTTCGACGAAATCTGGTATCCGGGTGACACACTCCAGATGGCAATCGGTCAGTCATACAACTTGTTCACACCCTTGCAGCTTGTGGGTTATACTGCCACCATAGCCAATCGGGGCACCATATATCAGCCGTATCTCACCAAATGTATACGCAACAGCGCAACGGGCAAAATAATATCAGAGTCAGCTCCAAAGGTGAAAAACAAAGTGAGCATAAGTGATTCTACCTACAACGCAGTCACACTCGGCATGCGCCTTGTAAGCTATGACGGCACAGCTTCATCTGTATTTGGCGACTATCCCATAGAAACCTGCAGCAAAACAGGTTCTGCACAGATAACGGGCGGCAGTGCAAATGGTGTTTTCGTGTCATATGCACCATATCAGAATCCGCGCATTGCAATATCCATCGTCATAGAAAATGCAGGCTCAGGAAGCGTGACCGCTCCAATTGCAAAGGCAATATACAACGAATATTTCAAGCTCAATCCCGAGGCTTCCCAGGATATCCGCACAAAAGATAATTCGTTAATTTCATGAAATTTTAATGTTTGTTTTGTGCAAAAAATATATGGACAAATTTGACAATTTGTGTTAAAATATGAGGAGTGATATATATGGCAAGTATTATTGCAATAATTTCGGGCAAAGGCGGCAGTGGCAAGACCACTGTAGCTGTCAATCTTGCATCACATCTTGCTTTTATCGGCAAGCGCACTCTGATTATTGATACAGGCTTTGGCATCAGAAATGATGACATACCGCTCAGCCGCACCGATGAACTACTATATAACTTAGGTGATATCATATCAGGTGAGGCAGAATTTGATGATGCTGTCATATCAGGTGGTGATAATTCCCCCGATTTTGTGGGTGCATCACTTGGCTGTGTGCCCCAGCATTTCGAGACTCAGTTTGAGCGCATGCTTGACAAAATATCTCATCGCTATGATTTCATTGTGCTCGATGCTCCGGCATCGGTTGGCCGCGAATTTGACGCATGCTGCAATGCATCTGACACCGTGATAGCGGTGTCGGGCGAAGACGCTTTGTCGCGCCAAAACACCTCGCTATGCTTAAGCCGCATAACCAATGCAGATTCCAAAGAGTTTTATCTTGTTCTCAACAGGGTAAGATTTGACTCGTCAGATTCTTCGCCATATTGTGAGGACATTGCCGATGAAGTCGGCGCAAGAGTAATTGGCATCATCCGTGAGGATGAATTTGTTCGCCATAGCCTGGAGACAGGTGACCCAATTGTCAGATATGATACATATGCAGGCAGGGAGCTTGAAAACTTATCCCGCCGTTTATGTAATGAATATATCAATCCTTCAAGCAATATGCTCACTGAGCGATTGTTTGAAAAAAACAGACTAATCTTAAAAACACAACGAGGAGGGTTTTAATTTGAATATCGCATTAATCGCACATGACAAAAAGAAAGAGCTTATGGTTCAGTTCTGCATAGCCTACAAAGGTATTTTTGCCAAGCACAATCTCATTGCCACGGGTACCACAGGCGGTCTTATTATTGATGCCACAGGCCTTAATGTACACAAATTTCTCTCCGGTACACAGGGCGGCGACCAGCAGATTGGTGCCAGAATTGCATACAATGAGATAGACCTCGTGCTTTTCTTCCGTGATCCTCTCACAGGTCAGAGCAATGAGCCCGATGTAGAGCCGCTTTTGAAGCTTTGTGATATTCATAATGTTCCCATTGCTACCAACATTGCCACCGCCGAAGTTCTCATCAGAGGTCTCGACAGAGGCGATATGGACTGGAGAGATATTGTAAACCCCAAAAACAGCAAGTTCTGATTTTAAAATTATTAAACCCCCTGATATGGCACTGTGCCATATCAGGGGGTTTTGTTAGTTTGCAGAGCTTTTGTCAATTGTTATAACGCAATTGTATTCACTGTTTATTCCCTTTACCTTCTCTTCAATCAGTTCTTTAAGTGTTGAATCACTGATTTTTATTTCATATGGTGCTACACAGTCGAACACGAGATTGGTGTGAGTGCTGCCTTGCACCACTCTCAGATCATGTATGGTGAGCGATGCATCTATTTGAGTCACCACATCTTCTATGAGCCTTCGCAAGTTCTGGGTGCTGGTATCATTAGTCACCACAGGGTCAAAATGCACAATCAGATGCAGCCCTATTTCTTCGAGCATATCTCTCTCAATGTTATCTATCACATCATGAGTCTCTATCACATCTTCTTCTGCTGCCATCTCCACATGCACGCTGGCAAATTTTCGGCATGGGCCGTAATCGTGCACAATAAGGTCATGCATGCCAAGCACACCTGGGTAGGAGAGGATTTTGGTCTTTATGCTTTCAATATATTCAGGATTCGGAGCATTGCCAAGCATGGGGTCAATGGTATCTTTCACAATGCCAAAACCGCTTGTGAGAATAAATATCGACACCCCCACACCCATCCAGCCGTCGAGGTCTACGCCAAAGATGTGTGAGAAAATAGCCGACACCAAAACTGCCGTTGTTGCTATCACATCATTGCGGCTGTCAGCAGAAGCTGCAAGCAGAGCCTTTGAATTGATTTTGCCTCCGGCGTATCTGTTAAATGCCATCATCCAAAGCTTGAGTACTATTGAGAGAATAAGCACCAAACCCAAAGGAAAGCTAAAGACGATGATAGCGGGATTTAATATTTTTTCTATGCCCGACTTGAAAAGTTCTATGCCAATTACGATAATGAGCACTGCAATTCCCATTGCCGCGAGATATTCATATCTGCCATGCCCGTAGGGGTGCTCCTTGTCGGCAGGTTTTTCAGATAGCCTGAATCCAATCAGGCTGATTATGCTTGATGCCGCATCGGTGAAATTGTTTACTGCATCTGCCACGATTGCCACCGAAGAGCTCATAATGCCAATGATTATTTTTGCGGCAAAAAGCAAAATATTGCACACAATTCCCACAATCCCCGAAAGCTTGCCATATGCCGCGCGCACTTTTGGGTCAGCGGTCTCGTCATGGTTTGCAACAAATTTTCTTATTAAAAGCTTTGTCATATTACAATCATACACCTCTGAATCCGCGACCTATAATCTCACTGCTTGTTGTGATGATTATAAATGCATGGGGGTCAATCTCTTTGATTCTTCTTCTGAGCTTTATTGCCTCAATTCTTCGGCACACAGTGTGTATCATGGCTTTTCCGTCGCCGGTATATTGACCTGTGGCTTCGCAAGCAGTAGCACCGTGGTGCATGTGTTTTATAATATATTCTGTTACTTCTTCTTTTTTGGAAGTAATCACAACAAAATATTTGCAACTGTTGAGACTTTCTATGATGCCGTCAACTATATATGCTTTTGCAAAAAGACCAAGCATGGAAAACAGGCCGGTCCTGATATCAAACACCACAAATGATGACGCCGCCACGAGGAAGTCGGTAAAAAGCAGCGCATTACCAACATTGATTGATGTGTATTTTTTGAGTATCAGAGCCGCAATGTCAGTGCCGCCCGATGATGCTTCGCAATCAAAAATTATAGCCGAGCCGATTCCCGTGAGCAGCATTGCATACACAAGCTCCAAAAGCGCATCGTTTGTCAGTGGCTTTGAAAGAGGGCACACAATTTCAAGCACATAGATGATGGCAGAATAAACCATACTGCAATATATTGTTTTTGCGCCTGTCTTTCTGCCCAGGAATAAAAATCCAAGCAGGAGCATTGCAATGTTGAGTATCCATATCCATGCACCGGGGGTTATGGGAGTGATTTGTGCAAGAATGGTGCCAATACCTGTTACGCCGCCATTTGAAAAGCCGTTTGGGATTTTAAAGAAATAAACGCCCAAAGAGAGCAAAATAATACCAACATGCATCATAAGTATTTTTTGTGTTTTTTTCATTATATGTACCCCCGATTAAAATATTCTTTTTGATTATAGCATAGATGCTGGCTGTTTTCAACAGGCAAAAGCAAAAAAACACACGCAAGGAAATTCCCTTGCGTGTGCCAAAATTTTATGATAATTCAATCAAGCCATAGTTGCCGTCTTTTCGTTTATATACCACTTCTTTGTCGAGAGTCTCGCTATTGCTGAAAATGTAAAACTCATGACCGAGAAGGTTCATCTGGAGTATAGCTTCCTCCGGACTCATGGGCTTGCTTTCATACTTTTTGGTTTTCACAATTTTGAATTCGTGTTCTTCATCATAGTCACCAAATTCTGCAGGAGAGTCAAAGGCGCCTTCTCTGAGTTTTTTCTCAAGTCGGGTTTTTTGCTTTCTGATTTGTCTTTCAAGCACATCAACCACTCTGTCGATAGCTGCATACATATCTGCATCTCTGACTTCAGCTCTGAAAATCATACCTTCGTGATATATGGTCACTTCGATGATGTGGTCATCTTTTTGCACAGACAAAGTAACCTGAGCAGTTGATTCGTCGGCAAAGAACTTGTCAAGCTTAGATAGCTTTTTGTCAGCATAGCTCTTGAGACCGTCTGTAACAGTGATTTTTCTGCCGGTAGTTGTGATTTTCATAAAATCAGCTCCTTTATGTGATTGTGCAATACAAACCGCTTGCGACGATTTATATTATCTTTGGTAGATTTATTATATCACAAAACAACCAAAACTACAATAGGATTATTGATAATTTTTATGTTGATTTTCACAAAAAAGTGTTGTATAATATATATTTAGAGGGCATATCTCTCTGTATATAATAACAAGAAAGGAAGCATCATATGAATTACTCTGAAAATTACAAAAGATGGCTTGAAAGTCCCATAGTTGATGAAAACACCAAAGCAGAGCTTCGCTCTATAGAAAATGACAATAGCGAAATACAGGAGCGTTTTTATCGTGACCTTGAATTTGGCACAGGTGGCTTGAGGGGCATCATCGGAGCAGGCAGCAACCGCATGAACATCTACACTGTCCGCCGCGCAACACAAGGCCTTTGTGAAGACATCAAAAACTGCGGTCAGGCAGCAATCGATGCTGGTGTTGCCATTGCATATGATTGCCGCCACAAATCATATGAATTTGCGCTGGAGAGCGCAAAGGTTCTGGCAGCCAACGGCATCAAGGCATATCTTTTCGACGAGCTTCGTCCCACACCCGAGCTTTCATTTGCAGTGAGACATCTTAAATGCTCCCGCGGCATAGTTATCACTGCCAGCCACAACCCAAAAGAATATAACGGCTATAAGGCATATGGTGAAGACGGCGGCCAGCTTCCGCCCGCATCTTCCGATTATGTAATTTCCATAATAGACAAAATCGACATTTTCGATGGTGTCAAGGTTATCGACGAGGCTGAGGCAAGAGCCAAGGGGCTCATCATCAGCATTGGCGAAGAAATAGACAAAGCCTATCTTGAAAATGTGCTTGCCCAATCTGTCACCACCGAGCCCATCAAAAAGCTTGGCGATGATTTCAGTGTTATATATTCTCCCTTCCATGGCACAGGCAACAAACCCGTGCGCAGCATTCTTGGCATGATAGGGGTAAAAAACCTTCGAATTGTCAAGGAGCAGGAGCTTCCCGACCCTGATTTCAGCACTGTGAAATCTCCCAACCCCGAAGAAAAAGCAGGCTTTGCATATGCCATAGAAATGGCAAAGCAGCAAAAGGCAGACCTTATCTTTGCCACCGACCCCGATTCTGACCGCATTGGCGTTATAGGTCTTGACCCCAGTGGCGAATTTGTCACCTTCACAGGCAATCAGATTGGTGTGCTTTTGGCAGAATTCATCCTGCGCAGCAAAAAAGAAAACGGCACCCTCACCGACAAAGGTGCCCTTATCAAAACAATTGTTACCACTTCGATGATTTATCCCATAGCCAAAGACTACAATGTACATGTGCATGATGTTCTCACAGGCTTTAAGTACATCGGTGAACTTATAAAAGACTTTGAAGATAATGACTACTACAACGAATTCATACTTGGCTTTGAAGAAAGCTACGGTTATCTTGCAGGCACCTATGCGCGTGACAAAGACGCGGTAGTAGCTGCCATGCTCATTGCCGAAATGGCGGCTGACTACAAAACTAAGGGCATGACTCTGTATGAAGGTCTTGTCAACCTCTATGAAAAATACGGCTACTATCTTGAGGGCGGCAAATCCGTCACTCTCACAGGCATTGATGGCGTGGAAAAAATCAAAGCTATCATGGAAAAATTCCGCACCAATCCGCCCAAAGAGCTTGCAGGCCTCAAGGTGCTGCGCATGTGGGATGTAGACGAAGGCATCATCAAGTCATTCGATGGCACAGCTGATGCAAAGCTCGACCTTCCCAAATCCAATGTGCTTCGCTACGAGCTTGAAAACAATGCTTGGTATGCGGTGAGACCGTCGGGCACAGAACCCAAAATCAAGTTCTACTTCGGCGTTTGTGAGAATTCTTATGCAAAAGCAGAGCAGAAATTAGCCGAATGTATAGCAGAAATATCCAAAATTTTGTAATCTTTAAAAAACTTTCAAAAATTACTTGCATTTTCAAAAGTTTTGTGATACAATATTTTAGGTTTAATACGAAAAGTAATTTTTATCCGTTGAAAGAGGTGAACATACAATGAAAGAAGCAATTCATCCTGATTACAAACCAACCACTATAAAGTGCGCATGCGGTGCAACTTTTGAGACCGGCTCTACAAAAGAGAACATTACTGTTGAAATATGTTCAAACTGCCATCCTTTCTACACAGGCAAACAGAAGCTTGTTGATACTGGCGGTAGAGTAGAGAAGTTCAGAAAGAGATTCGGTATCGAAAAATAATATCGCATTTAAACCCCTTCACCAGAAGGGGTTTTTTGGTGTTTATTACAATGAATAGAGGTAAATATATATGTCACAAAGAGAAAACTTAAGAAATGTTGCCATAATTGCCCATGTTGACCACGGCAAAACCACACTCGTTGATGGTATGCTCAGGCAAAGCGGCATATTCAGAGAAAATCAGCAGGTAGACGAAAGAGTTATGGACAACAATGACCTCGAAAAAGAAAGAGGCATCACCATTCTTTCCAAAAACACCTCTTTAGTATATAATGATATCCGCATCAACATCGTCGACACTCCCGGTCACGCTGACTTTGGCGGAGAGGTAGAGCGCGTGCTCAAAATGGTCGACGGCGTGCTTGTGCTTGTGGATAGTTTCGAGGGCTGCATGCCGCAGACTCGTTTTGTGCTCAAAAAGGCGTTGTCGCTCAATCTCAAGCCCATAATAGTTGTCAATAAGATTGACCGCCCCAATGCAAGACCATATGATGTTGTCGATGAAGTTCTTGAGCTTTTTCTTGAGCTTGAAGCCACCGATGATCAGTTCAATTCACCTGTTGTTTATGCTTCGGGTCGTGACGGCTATGCTACCATGGACCCCGAAAAGGCGGGCGAGGACCTCAAACCTCTTTTTGATATGATAATAAATCATGTGCCTGCACCTCAGGGTGACGAAACCGCCCCCTTGCAGCTTCTCATTTCCAACATAGACTATGATGAATATGTAGGCCCCATTGCAGTGGGCAGAGTGGAAAGAGGAAGCGCAAAGGTTGGTCAGAGCGCAGTTATTTGCAAAAAAGACGGCTCAGTTCAGCCAATCCGCCTCACCAAGATGTTTATGTATGACGGACTCAAGCGAGTAGAAGCCGAAACTGCCACAATAGGTGATATCGTGCAGGTGTCGGGCGTTGCCGATGTCAAAATAGGCGAGACCATTTGCGACACCGATTGTCCCGAGCCGCTTCCGTTTATTGATATAGACGAACCCACCATCTCCATGAATTTCAGTGTCAACAACAGCCCCTTTGCAGGCAGAGAGGGTGAATTTGTCACAAGCCGTCACCTTCGTGACCGTCTTTTCAAAGAGATGGCAACAAATGTCAGCCTCAAGGTGGAAGAAACCGACTCCGCCGAGACCTTCAAGGTGTCGGGCAGAGGTGAGCTTCACCTTTCCGTTCTCATTGAAACAATGAGGCGTCAAGGCTATGAATTTCAGGTGTCCAAGCCTCAGGTCATCAACAAGGTCATCGATGGCAAGGTTATGGAACCAATGGAGCTTCTCATGATTGATGTGCCCGATGAATACACAGGCACAGTTATCCAGACTCTCAGCGAGCGCAAAGCGCAGATGCTAAACATGAGCCCCTCTGAGTCAGGCTTCACACGCATCGAGTTCAATATTCCGTCGCGCAGTCTCATCGGCTATCGTTCACAGCTTCTCACCGACACACGCGGCAATGGTGTTATGAACTCCATTCTCTCAGGCTACGAAGAATTCAAGGGTGATATCCTTGTGAGGTCGCGTGGCTCATTGGTAGCTTTTGAAGACGGTGAAACAGTTACCTACGGTCTTTTTAATGCTCAGGAAAGAGGCAATCTCTTTATCGGCCCCGGCGAAAAGGTATACATGGGCATGGTTGTGGGTGAAAACAACCGCGGCGGCGACATCGATGTCAATGTGTGCAAAAAGAAGCATGTCACCAACATGCGAGCCTCCGGCTCCGATGAGGCGCTTCGCCTTGTTCCCCCCATTGATATGTCACTTGAAAACTGCATCGAATTTCTTGCCGATGACGAGCTTTTGGAGGTCACACCCACAAGTCTTAGAATCCGCAAGCAGATTCTTGATAAGACCCTCAGAGCAAAAGCCAATTCACGCAAATAAGGCGGTGACGATATGATTCCTTTTGGAAATTCATGGGATGAAATCCTAAAAGATGAGTTCAATGAGCCATATTATCTCAAGCTCAGAGAATTTCTGAAATCAGAATATTCTTCAAAGTCCATTTTCCCCGATATGTATGATATATACAACGCCTTTCGCTATACTGACTACAATGATGTCAAGGTGGTAATTCTCGGTCAGGACCCATACCATGGCGAGGGCGAGGCGCATGGCCTGGCTTTCTCGGTAAAGCCGGGCATAGCTATTCCCCCCTCTCTTCGCAACATCTACAAAGAGCTTCGCGATAGCCTTGGCTGCTATATCCCCAACAATGGCTATCTCGAAAAATGGGCAAGGCAGGGAGTGCTTCTTTTAAACACTGCACTCACTGTCATCAAAGACAATCCAAATTCTCACAGAGGCATTGGCTGGGAGCTTTTCACCGACAAGGTAATAAAGCTATTAAATACGCGTGAAAAACCCGTCATTTTTCTTCTTTGGGGCAGCAATGCCAAGTCAAAATCAATGCTCATCGACCAAAGCCGTCACTTTGTGTTTATGAGTGTGCACCCAAGTCCGCTTTCGGCAAACAGGGGATTTTTTGGCTGCAATCATTTCAAGCTCGTCAATGAAAAGCTCGCTGAGCTTGGCCAGTCACCAATTGACTGGCAGATTGAAAACATATAGTAGCACTCAAATGTTCATAAATACGGCAACGAAGGAGTATCATATGACCATTTTATATGAAAATGAGAATCTTGCCATATGTGAAAAACCCACGGGCTTGGTTTCGCAATCCACACCCGACGGCACTGGCTTTGCCGACCTTGCTGCAAAGCACTTTGGCTATGCTGCCATCATAAACCGCCTGGACACAGCGGTTGGCGGTGCCGTTCTTTTTGCCAAAGACAGCAAAACTGCAGCACATCTTTGCGCCATGGCAGCAGAGCGCACCATCGACAAAGTGTATCTTGCAGTTGTAGAGGGCAGACCTGCCGAGGACAGGGGAGCATATGAAGATTTGCTCTTTAAGGACTCGCGCAAAAATAAATCATATGTAGTAAAAAGACCTCGCAAGGGCGTCAAAAAAGCTTCTTTAGAATATGAGGTTATTGATACCACAGAGGCACTCGGTAAAATCTTGTCTCTTGTGAGGATAAAGCTTCACACAGGCAGAACGCATCAGATAAGGGTGCAGTTTTCCTCGCGCCGTATGCCGCTTTGCGGAGATGGCAAGTATGGCAGCAAGGACAACCGCTGCACAGTGGCACTGTGGTCTCACTGCATATCATTTAAAGCTGGCAATAATGATGTTTTAGCAAGTTCAATGCCGCCGAGAGGCGACTATCCGTGGAATTTGTTCAATATATAAGATGTAATTTATCAAAATTTAGTAATTTTTGTGTTGACAAACATAAATTATAGTGATATAATATCTTGGAAAGCAAAGCAGAGGTCCACCTCTCACCTTATGGTTTAAAGGTACTTATAGGGTTAATACTTATTCTTGTTATGTATAAGTGGGTGGATTTTGCCCACTTTTTTTAGTGCAAAATCTGCGGCTGCTCAAATTTCTTATGGAGGTGTTTTGTCATCAGTAACAAAGACTTGTTGATTAATGAAGAAATCAGAGACAAAGAGGTCAGATTAATCGATTTCGACGGTACCCAGCTTGACATTGTCAGCATTGATGTTGCCATGAATAAGGCTGAAGAGAGAGGCATGGATTTGGTAAAAATCGCTCCTCAGGCTAAGCCCCCCGTTTGCAAAATAATGGACTATGGCAAATATCGTTTTGAAATGGCAAAAAGAGAGAAGGAAGCCAAGAAAAATCAAAAGATAGTAAGCATCAAGGAAATCAAAATGAGTCCTTCTATTGATGTTCACGATTTTGATACCAAGGTTAATCACACCAAAAAGTTTTTAAGTTCAGGTGACAAAGTCAAAATCACAGTTCGTTTCAGAGGCAGAGAGCTTCACCACACCCAGCTCGGGTTTGAACTTCTTGCAAAATTTGCAGATGCGATTTCCGAGTCAGGCTCTGTAGAGAAGAGCGCTAAACTCGAAGGCAGAAATATGACAATGACAGTAGCACCAAAGTAAAAACCAATTTATAATAGTCGAAAATATTGGAAGGAGTGTACAAAGTATGCCTAAAATCAAAACTCATAGAGGTGCGGCAAAAAGATTTGGTCTTACCAAAAACGGAAAGGTTAAGAAAAACCAAGCTTTCAGAAGACACATTCTCACAAAGAAATCAACCAAGAGAAAAAGAGCTTTGAGAAAGCACACATATGCATCAAGTGCAAATGCAGCTACAATCAAGAGACTGATATTGTATAAATAATATAGAGGAGGCGTTATAAAATGGCTAGAGTTAAA
>JAFYUA010000251.1 GCA_017549745.1 Clostridia bacterium
CTTCTGTATGAAAGAGGCGAATTTACCGAGCGCATGAGCGCCGACACTGCGCTGCTCTTTGGCATATACACCTTCGGCTTTTTTGGATATGTGTGTCAGGAGCTTTTGGGCAAGGTGCTCTACCTCGACGGCAAATACCGCTACACTGTGGCAGGTACCATTGCCGCAGTGGCGCTCAAGCCTATTATTAACACATTCATTGCAAAGGGTAGCCCACAGCTTGTGGCTCTTTCCACCACTGTGATATTTTCTCTTTATGCAGTGTGCATACTCTTTGCCATAACAAAAAGTGTGGGCAACTATTTTTCAGCTGCTCTTTGCAAAAACATTGGCAAAATCGCCCTGTCGGGTGCTTCGGCGCTGATTGTGTATGAGCTTTCCAAAAATCTCGCGCTGCCCCTTTCGGGCACAGAGCTTGGCTTTGCACCAAAGCTTGCTCTTTGCGCCTTGGCATATGTGGCAGTGCTTGCAGCTTCGGGCTGCGTGAAATATATTGTCAGCAAGAGGTGAATGTATGAAAAAACGAAATGTCATTATAACACTCGTTATAATTTTATCGCTTGCTTGCATGCTGCCCTCGCTTGCCATGCGCATAAGCTTTGAAAATGCTCACAACGGCTATGTGGCGGCACTTGTGCTCAGAGATGATATGACCGACGATAATCTGAGCTTGTACAAATCAAAAGGCATACACACCCTGCTTGCAGATGAGGCAGAGCTCGGCTTTGATGCCCAAAGGATTGCAAAATGCCGCGAAATGGGCTTTGATATTGCCCTGCGAGCAAGAGTGGGCGACGAAAAAAAACACAACTATGCCGCCAACCTTGATGCAATCATAAAACAAAACGATGTGAAATATCTTGTGATAAAGCAAAACAAAAAAGAGCGCGCTTTTGCAGCACCTCTTGAAGATGTGATAGCGGCCAATGACCTCACAGTGGTGCTCACCGAGAACATGAGTCAGCTTTCAAACGAAATGCCCAAAGGCTATGAGAACTATGTGACATCTTCGGGCGGCAAAGTGATGCGCTGCTATGAAACTCTCAAAAATCCGTTGCGCACTCTGAGTGCCGACTCTGTCTCTCAAAATGCGGGCGAGCTTTTGTATCACCACATGATAAATTCTGCCCGTGACCGCAACACCGAATTTGTTGCCATCAATCAGATAGACGATGGCTCGGGCGATATAACTGCGGCAATTGAAGCGACTTCATATGCAGCGTCAAAATTTGAAGAGTGGATGCAAAACCTGGGCTATGAAAGCGGCAAACCTGTGAGCCTCAAAGGCTATGAACCGCAAAGGCGCACTGCCTCGGCAGGCGGAGCAGCTCTTGCGGTGATGATGGCGCTTGTGTGCGTGCTCATCACACTCAAAAAGCGAAGTGCAGCCCTTGAATACACCGCCATTATTGCATCACTTGGCGCATTTGGCATATCGTTTGTTATGCCCGATGTCATCATCATGCTCTATCCCACCCTCTTTGCTCCTGTGGCGGCTTGCTTTGCATTCAGCGTGAGCATTGGCGCATGCCACAAAGCCAACGAAAATCATGGGCTTTTCCTCACCGCCTTGTGCACCTTTGGCGCAGCAGCAGCTGCTTTGGCGCTTGGCGCTTTCGGGCTCGGGGCGCTACTTTCGGGTGCCGATTACTAC